>JAKSCY010000477.1 GCA_022360355.1 Chlorobiales bacterium | reverse complement strand
GACCTGGGAGATTTCCTTCTTGCCGCTGACGGTCTCGGACATGCCCTTGAGTTCGCCGACGAGCCCCCTGACCGCCTGCTGGATACCCCGCTGAATCGAGATGGGGTTGGCGCCGGCGACCACGTTCTTGATGCCTTCCTCGTAGATGGCCTCGGCGAGAACGGTCGCCGTGGTGGTGCCGTCACCGGCGACGTCGTTGGTCTTGGAGGCGACCTCCTTGACCATCTGGGCGCCCATGTTCTCGTAGGCGTCCTCAAGCTCGACCTCTTTGGCGACGGTGACGCCGTCCTTGGTGACGGTGGGGCTGCCGAAGGACTTTTCGAGGACCACGTTGCGGCCACGGGGGCCGAGGGTGACCTTGACGGCCTTGGCCAGTTGATTGACGCCGCGGCGGATGGCTTCGCGGGCTTCCATTTCGTACGCGATTTGCTTGGCTGCCATGTGCTTGATTCCTTGTAGCGGCCGAAGGGTCGGCCAGTCATTCAATCCGGTTTATTCAGCGAGTCGGCGGAACGGCCGGCGCGGAGGTCGGTCGCCACGCGACGGCCTGCGAGCCGCGGCCGCTACGGGTGGGCCGACGGGGCACGCCTCAGCGGAGTTAGTTGAGAACGGCGAGAATGTCGTTCTCGTCCATGATGATCATCTCTTCGCCCTGGACCTTGACGTCGGTGCCGGCATAGCTGGTGAAGAGGACCTCGTCGCCTTCCTTGACCTGGAGAGGCTGGCGGTCACCGGTGTCCAACAGGCGGCCTTCGCCGACCTTCAGAATGGTGCCGCGCTTGGGCTTTTCCTTGGCGGCGTCCGGCAGGACGATCCCGCCAGCCGTCGTCTCTTCCGCCTCCAGACGCTTGATCAGGACTTTTTCGCCGAGCGGACGAATTGAGACCTTGCTCATCGGTCCTCCTTACAGTTTCTGCGAATGTGCTTCACTAAAGAAGCCGGTGTTGTGCGATCCTGTGGCCGCGTGCCGATACGGCACCCCTGCGCCACCCGGTATGGGTAGAGCAAGGTTTGTGCCAGACGGGTGAGCGGTTTAGCGGGGGTCGTGGTTCGCGCATAAAGTTTTTATTTGAAGTGGTTTAGGTGGCGTATTGCCGGGCGGCCGGAATTGCGATTGGCTTGGCGCCACGGGTTTTAGACGTCGCCCCGCTGTCATCCGTCTGTCAAAGTGGCAGGTGACGGTGGTTGGCCGAATCGTGTCTGCACGGCCGACCGCGAGGTCGGCCGCTACCGGGTGGCGAGGAAATCAGTCGCTGCCGAGTTCCTGGTTGAAGGCGAAGAGGACGATCATGTTCTCGCGTTGTTCGTGCTGGCCGATGATGGCAATGTAACGCTGGATACGGGCGCAGGCATCTGCTACCAACAGGCGATCGTCAGAGCTGACCTCCGCCAGATCGCTGCGGATGGCGTCTGCCATCTTGAGGAGCTGGCCATTCTCGGCCTTAATGGATGCGACCTGGTTGGCAAGGGTCGGACGTTCCTTGAGAATCGTCTCCAGGTAGCCGTCCTCCTCCTTCATCGTGATTGATCGTTTGACGTGGGCGTGCAGTCGGTCAAAGCTGGAGCGCAAGCCGTCGAGCCAGGATCCGCCGCCACCGGTTGGGGTGGTTGCGATGTGCTCGCGAATTATCTGGCCTAGTTGATGGAGGGCCTTGTGTTCCTCCTG
>JAKSCY010000737.1 GCA_022360355.1 Chlorobiales bacterium | reverse complement strand
TCATCTTATTTGAAAAATTGAATAAAAATAAAACTGGAAAGAAATATACGATAGCCATAACGACATAAATGACACTGTATAATGCTCCGGGTACAGGGGTTCCACCAGGTATATTGCTTGTCATTGAACCTAAGTAAGAACCAGCAAATATACCTCCAATTAGCATTACTCCAATTCCAATAAATCCAAGTATAGACAAAAATTTTGTCCATTTACGGGTTTCGTTTAAAATACTCATCATACTACCGTCAAGTTCCATCACCTGATCGATTTCTTTTTTTTCGATGTTTTGTGTTTCCATATTTGTTCGATAATTAAGTTAATAATTTGGAGGAGAGCCTAGAATCATTGTTTTTAGTTCAAACTTAAGTATAAATTTTGATACACAAAAGCTTAATTGTACTTGCTGTTAAAATTGTTGTATTTTTATCGGCTTAACATGCACTATGAAATTATTAAGCTCATTTACGCTTTCCGCTTTATTGCAAAGGTCAACAACGGCTTATGCTGAAAGACCGGCCATGGCATTTGCGGGAGAATCACCGATGTCATACAATGATTTCAATCTAAAGGTCAATTCTCTATCCCGTTTTTTAACAGAAATTGGAATAAATAAAGGCGATAAAGTAGCCATACTTAGTACGAATATGCCTCATTGGGGAATTAGCTATTTTGCCATTGGAACGATAGGTGCTGTGGTTGTTCCGATATTACCGGATTTTCACGAAACAGAAATCGAAAATATAATCAAACACGCTGAAACCAAAGCAGTTGTTGTATCAGAAGCGTTAATGGCTAAAATCGGGAATGTTGAACCGGAAATAGTAAAACATATAATTTCGATTGAGAATTTTGAACTGATAAGAGGGGAAAGGGCTAAATTTGAAGACGGATTATTTGATCTTCATACAGATACTCCCGGGGAGGATGATTTGTTAGCCATCATTTATACATCCGGAACCACAGGCAATTCAAAGGGGGTAATGCTTTCGCATAAAAATATTGTATACAATGCTATTCAGGGAGCAAATGTGCAGGAGGTTGGAACTAATGACCGTTTTTTATCTATTTTACCCTTATCGCATACCTACGAGAATACCTTAGGTTTGATATTGCCTTTAATGCAGGGAAGTTGTATTTATTATTTGACTAAACCTCCTACACCAGCCGTATTATTACCTGCGTTAAAAATAGTGAAACCCACAATGATGCTTTCTGTGCCTTTAATTCTGGAAAAGATCTATCGAAATAAGATTGCAAAGACATTTACTAAAAATATAATTATAAAAGGAATATATAAACTACCGGCTGTAAGGAAAAAGCTGAATAGAATTGCAGGAAAAAAATTATTGGAAACTTTTGGAGGTGAACTGAAATTTTTTGGCATTGGAGGGGCAAAATTAGACCGAACCGTTGAAAAGTTTTTAATAGAAGCCCGTTTCCCTTATGCTATTGGTTATGGATTAACGGAAACTTCGCCCTTGTTGGCCGGAGTTAATGCCGAAAATACCAGACTACAATCTACGGGCCCGTCTGTTTTAGATGTTGAACTAAAAATTAATGATCCCGATCCGAAAACAGGAGAAGGTGAAGTCTGGGCTAAAGGCCCCAATATTATGCAGGGGTATTATAAAGATGAAGAACAAACCCAAAAGGCTTTTACCGAAGACGGCTGGTTTAAAACCGGTGACCTGGCCTCATTTGATAAGGATGGCTTTTTGTATATAAAAGGCCGTTTAAAAAATATGATAGTAGGTAATAGTGGTGAAAATATATATCCTGAAGAAATTGAGTCTGTGATCAATAATTTCAGTCATGTTGTTGAATCTCTGGTTGTGCAGCAAAAGGGAAAGTTAGTTGCTATGGTCCATTTTAACCATGAAGAAATAGAAGAACGGTATAAACACCTTAAAGAAGATGTTGCTCATTATATCGATCATAAATT
>JAKSCY010000345.1 GCA_022360355.1 Chlorobiales bacterium | reverse complement strand
TTTCTGGCCAACATGAGTCATGAGCTTCGCACTCCTCTCAATGCAATAATCGGTTTTTCCGAAATCCTCGCGGATCAAACATTCGGACCCATGAACGCCAAGCAGCTGAAACAGGTGAAACATATCTCCGCCGGCGGGCGTCACTTGCTTCAGCTCATCAACGACATACTGGATCTGGCAAAGGTGGAGGCAGGCAAGATGGAACTGCAGCCTACGGCAGTGAACCTCCACAACTTGCTGGAAAACAGCCTGTTCATGATCAAGGAGAAGGCCATAAAACACGGCCTCGAACTTGAACTCAGGGTCGCCGAAGAGCTCAGGCTACGCGAGATTCATGCGGATGAGTTAAAGCTAAAACAGATCGTATTCAACCTCCTTTCAAACGCGGCCAAATTCACGCCCGACGGAGGCAAGATTGAGATAGAAGCGTGGATCGAAGGAAACGAGGTCCGTATAAAGGTATCGGATACGGGCATAGGAGTTGATCCCAAGGATCAGACTCGAATATTCGAATCGTTCGAACAAGTGGATGCCTCCTACGCGAGGCAACAGACGGGGACGGGGCTGGGACTGGATTTGACTCGACAACTCGTGCAGCTCCATGGGGGCGGAATCTGGGTTGAGAGCGAAGGCAAAGGCAAGGGCAGCACTTTTATAGTCGCTCTGCCGATCGTTCAATGTGAAGATCGGTCGGATGACAGTGCGTGCACTGGAGATGGTGAGAGAGACGCAACGCCTATGTTCGCACCGACCGAGGTGGCTGATTCGGCGCCCATTGTACTTGTGGTGGAAGACGATCCATCGTCGAATGACCTGATCTCTCTTTACCTACACGAAGCGGGATACGCAGTCACTCAAGTCTTCGACGGCGACAGGGTAATGGAACCGATAAAGAAACAGCAGCCCTTTGCCGTCATTCTGGATGTTCTTCTGCCAAAGAGGAGCGGCTTCGAGGTACTCTTGGAGTTGAAAGCCGATCCGAACACGCGGGACATACCCGTCCTCATTGTGACCGGCGCGGACGAACGAGAGATCGGATTCGCTTTAGGGGCTACGGAATTTCTGACAAAACCGTTGGAAAAGACAGTTCTGGTGAGGGCTCTCGACAGGTTGAGAGTCCACCGAAAATTAACTC
>JAKSCY010000225.1 GCA_022360355.1 Chlorobiales bacterium | reverse complement strand
GGAACCATGGTTTCCCAGCTCGGATCGCCTGCCTCGATTTTTTCAACAACCGTACGTGACCAGATATTTGCCACATTCGGGTTGAAGTCCTTGATGTCGCGGATAAAGTTGTTGCTTTTAAAATACTCCATAAGCGGCTGTACATGCGCCGAGAGAGTTACCGAGTCGGAAGCAAGCAGCATGTCCCCGTTATCGGCTTTCTCTGGATAAACATAGAGCTTGGTGTTTTTGCCGAACATCGTTCCAAAGGCCTCCAGGAACCCTCCGTCCAGATCCTTGTAGTTTTCTTCATCGAAAATATCCTGCAGGTTATGGACCCTGACCATGAACGCCACGTGGCGGCGGCAGATGCCGGACAGGTAATGGCTCAGGGTATGAAAATGCTGGAAATGCGAAATCAGAACCGGCTGATTAATCGAAGTGAGCATATCGATACGGGCGAGAAAATCCGTGCTGTCGATGGCTCCGCGTTCAATGAGGCGGTTCATGGAGATTTCAGCAAGGGTCATGACATTCTCCTGTTCATCCTCGGGCAGATTGTTTCTGAACTGTTCCGCACCTTTTTGAAGCATCTCAACGTTTAACAGGGTCGGCGGGCGGAAACTGCCGCGCAACGTAACAATGTTTTTCTTGTACAGTTCTTCAGAGGGTTGCACTACGTTGCCCTCGGCATTGAACATAATGACATTGGTGAAGCCGTTGCTAACCAGCTCAAGGCTGAGCAGGCGGTCATCCATATGTTCGAAAGCAGATCCGGTGACCTTGATTGCATCAATTTGTATACGCTCGTTTGTAAGATTGTCCATCAGCGAACGAACGAAGTTTGCCATGTTGTCGTTTGCAAAATAACAGCTGTGGATCAGGTTGACCCCGAACGTTCCGATAGCCTCCTGCTGAAACAGGTTTTGGTTGTCCAAAAGTTTTATATGAACGATGACCTGGCTTGGTTCACCACCAGGACTATGCTGGAATTTTATCCCTGTCCAGCCGTGATAATTGCCGCCGCCACGATACCCCTTGGCGGTTACGGTGTTTGCGTAGGTGAAGAAACGTGATTTTTCGCCACGCTCGAGGTTAAGCCGCTGCATCAGCGTTGTGCATTCGGTTTTAAGCATGCTGATTAGCCGCTCTTCGCTGACGTACCGGCCTGTTTCTCCGTAAATCGCATCGGACATGGTCATGTCGTAGGCAGACATGGTTCTGGCAATAGTGCCTGCGGCTCCTCCCGCCTGAAAAAAATGACGGGCGACTTCCTGGCCGGCGCCGATTTCGGCAAAACTTCCGTAAATGGTTTCGTCCAGGTTGATTTGCAGCGCCTTTTGGCGGGGCGACAGTACTTTGTGTGCGGACATAAAACTTCTTTGCGATTAGTGAAAGGGAATTTCGAGGCTTTCGGAAACATTTTGAGGATAATACAGTAAATGTCCAATACCGGCAAAAGAAAAAAAGGTGACTGGTTGAAGGCATTTTGCCGCCGGAATGGCAGTTCCTCCGATTTCTTGTTAAAAAAGAATATTAACAATTGTTAATACATGAATAATGAATTACATTTAAATTATCCCCAATGACATAAGTATACTGAGTCTGTCTTTTAAACAATGCCGGGTTACGGGGTAGCTGTGATGAGCCCCCCGGAAAAGAAGGAGATAGTAATGAATAAACAACAGACTTACGCAGAGATTTTTAAAGCGCGGGGGCTGAGCCGCCGTGACTTTCTTAAATTCTGCGGTCTTACTTCAGTATCTCTCGGCCTTGCGCCCTCACTTTTGCCGAAAATCGTCCATGCAATGGAAACAAATCCCAGAACACCGGTTATATGGATGCATGGTCTTGAATGTACCTGTTGTACGGAATCTTTCATCAGGTCTTCCCATCCGATAATGGCTGACATCGTTTTCAACATGATCTCCCTGGACTATGACGATACGTTGAGCGCTGCAGCCGGGCACCAGCTTGAGGAAGTGCGAAGAAAAATCATGAAGGATTACAGAGGGAAGTATATCCTGGCCTGTGAAGGCAACGCTCCTGTCAAAGATGACGGCGTTTACTGTCTCGTTGCCGGTGACTCATATATAAACATTCTGAAGGAAACGGCTGCGGATGCCGCTGCGGTTATCGCCTGGGGTGCCTGTGCATCGTTCGGTTGTGTTCAGAATGCCGACCCCAATCCTACAGGTGCTGTTCCTGTTTCAGAGGTCATCACCGACAAACCTCTTGTCAATGTTCCCGGCTGTCCGCCGATCGCCGAGGTCATGACAGGTGTTATCACTCACTACCATACTTTCGGAACTCTTCCGGAACTCGACCGCATGAAGCGTCCCAAGGCTTTTTACGGTACACGTATCCATGACAAATGCTACCGCCGTGCGTTTTACGACGCCGGTATGTTTGTCAGAGACTTTGATGATGAATCGACAAGAAAAGGATGGTGTTTGTACAAGATGGGCTGTAAGGGCCCGACAACATACAATGCCTGTTCGAAAACAGAATGGAATGACGGGATAAGTTTCCCGATCGGTTCCGGGCATCCGTGTTTCGGCTGTGCGGCGCCGGGATACTGGGATGACGGGCCTTTCTATACGAGGCTGGCGGACGTGTCGTTCCTGGGTATTGATTCGAACGCTGACAAGATCGGCGCGATAGCCGTAGGCGCGGCGGCGGCAGGTGCGGCTGCTCATGCTGCTGTAACCGCAGTCAGGAAGAAAAAAGCAGGCGGAGAAAACGATCAACTTGAGGAGTAAGGGAGTCGAATCGCGGAACAAATAAAGAGAGGTGCCCCATAAGTAACAGGAGAAACTTATTATGGCTAAAAAAATAGTTGTCGACCCGATTCCGAGAATAGAGGGTCATTTGCGGATAGAAGCAAAGCTCGGCGGAAACAACGTCATTGAAGATGCATTCAGCAGCGGTACGATGTGGCGGGGTATTGAGATAATTCTTAAAGGCAGAGATCCTCGTGATGCATGGGCCTTTGCTGAGCGTATCTGCGGTGTTTGTACGACTGTTCATGCTCTTGCATCGGTCAGGTGTGTAGAGGACGCTCTTGGTATCGAGACTCCGAAAAACGCGAAGATCATCAGAAACCTGATGAATGCGACCCAGCAGACCCAGGATCACCTGGTGCATTTCTATCATTTGCATGCCCTTGACTGGGTGGATGTGGTAAGCGCGCTGAAAGCCGATCCGAAAGAAACGTCGCGTATAGCCCAGAGTATTTCCCCATGGCCTAAATCATCGCCGGGCTATTTCAGGGACCTTCAGCAGAAGCTTGTCGGCTTTGTCGAAAGTGGTCAGCTCGGTATTTTTTCCAACGGTTACTGGGGGCATCCTGCGTACAAGCTTCCTCCGGAAGTCAACCTTTTAGCTGTAGCGCATTATCTTGAAGCACTTGATTTTCAGAAAGAAATCGTAAAGATTCATACCGTATTCGGTGGGAAGAACCCTCATCCGAACTATCTTGTCGGTGGTATGGCCTGCGCAATAGATCCGAACCGGAATACAGCCATCAATATCGAGGTCCTCAGTATGGTAAAGAAAATTATCGAGGATACGATGGTCTTCATTGAGCAGGTTTATATTCCCGACCTGATCGCGATCGCCGGTTTTTACAAGGACTGGCTGTACGGGGGAGGACTTGGCAATTACCTCTGCTACGGTGATTTTCCTGAAAACAGCGTTGACGACGCTTCTTCGCTTCTCTGGCCGAGAGGGGCAATTCTCGACAAGGATCTTTCGACAATCCACGATGTTGATCCTCGTGACCTGAGCCAGGTTACCGAGGAGGTCAGCCATAGCTGGTATACTTACAGCAACGGAGATGACAAGGGGCTGCATCCATGGGAAGGCGAGACAAGTCCTCAATACACCGGTCCCAAACCGCCGTTCGAGTTTCTGGACACGGACAAGAAATACAGTTGGCTGAAGACACCGCGCTGGAAAAACCATCCGATGGAAGTGGGACCGCTGGCAAGGGTTCTTCTGGCTTATGCCAAAGGCGATGCCATGATCAAGGATACGGTTGACATGGTGCTCGGCAAGCTCGATGTTGGTGCTGAAGCCCTGTTTTCAACACTGGGGAGAACCGCAGCACGTGGTATCGAGTGTCTGCAGACTGCCGGTTTCATGAAGCACTTCTACGATCAGCTTATCGACAACATCAAAACGGGTGATTACAGGACAGCAAACACTGAATTATGGGACCCCTCGCGGTGGCCGAAAGAAGCCAAAGGCTTTGGCTATACCGAGGCTCCTCGTGGCGCTCTGGGACACTGGATTCATATCAAGGACGGCAAAATCGAAGACTACCAGATCGTTGTTCCTTCAACCTGGAACGCTTCCCCGCGTGATGCAAACGGGGCGGTCGGGGCATACGAGTCGGCCCTCAAGGGAACACCGATGGCCGATCCTGAGAAGCCGCTCGAGATCCTCAGGACTGTTCATTCTTTTGACCCGTGTCTTGCCTGTGCTTCTCATGTCTTTGACATGAATGGCAATGAGATAACAAAGGTCACCATCGTTTAAACGGAGGAAATCATGAGCAGAATGATCGAGGAAATCTATGTCTGGAGACTGCCGGTCAGGATGTATCATTGGGTAAATGCGATTTGTATTGCTGTTCTGCTTCTTTCCGGTTTCTACATAGCTTCTCCGTATCTGAACCCGCCGATAGGAGAGGCTGTCTGGTTCAAGCAGATGTCGATCTTTCGTTTCGTACACTTTACAGCTGCGTTTATCTTTATCGCGAACTATCTTTTCCGTATGTACTGGGCGCTTTTCGGCCATGATCGCTACGCCCGTTTTGC
>JAKSCY010000763.1 GCA_022360355.1 Chlorobiales bacterium | reverse complement strand
TCCGAGTGCATGCTTTCGAGAATTGATTCCGCAGGGATATCCTTGAACCTTTTCTTTACGAGACCCCTACGGAACTTGAATTTGCCAAGTATGGCAAGTCCTCGTTCTAATTCGCTCTGAGTGATCTTGCCAAGTTTGCATGAGAGATGAAGCGCGCAGATCATGCCGAGTGCCACAGCTTCACCATGCCGGATATGGCGATAGTCTGCAAGCTTCTCAAAACCGTGTGCAAAGGTGTGCCCGAAGTTCAGTGTGGCCCGCAGTCCGCTTTGTTCCCTGAAATCCTGTTCGACAACATCCGCTTTGATCATCGCGCTTCTTCGGATTGCCTCCGATACGTAAGGATCTTTAACCGCGATAATATCCTCGAAATATTCATTGACATAGTCGAGAAATTCCCGGTCGGCAATAAAGCCGTATTTGACCACCTCTGCCATGCCTGCATATACCTCGCGTTCAGGTAGTGATGTCAGGTATGAAGGGTCGATCAGTACCAGTTCCGGCATGTGGAAAAAACCGATGAGATTTTTGCCCTGTGGATGATTTATTGCAACCTTGCCACCGATGGAACTGTCGGTCATGGCAAGCAGGGTTGTCGGTAAATGGATTACCGGTATTCCCCGGTAATAGCTTGCTGCGATATAGCCACCGAGATCACCCACAACCCCGCCTCCCACGGCAAGCAGGTTCCAGCTTCTGTCTACATCCGCCTCGATCAGTTCTCCGTAAAGCCGGTATGCCGTCCGGAAACTTTTGGATGTTTCCTTTGCCGGGATAACCAGTTCGAACAAGGTGAACCCCTGACCTTTCAGTGCTTTCAGAATCTCTTTTCCGAACAGTTCTTTTGTGTTTTCATCAAACAGAACAACGGTTTTTTTACTCAGGTTATGTTTCAGAAACAACTTTTCGAGGTCTGCAATGACGGGTGTACTGACAATTATTTCACTCACTTTCTGTTGTGCTTTGTTGTTTTGGCAAATTGATTTCTCTCTACCCTGCGGACATACCGTTCGATTTTTCTTGTTAACTCTTCGACGGTCGACCCGATTCTTTTGGTGTCGGTTTCAACCATAATCTGTGCGGTTTTGTAGCGGGGTTCGCGTTTCTCAAGCAGCGCAAGGATTTTTTTCTCTATTTCCTCTCTCGAGAGACGCTCGCCGTTCTCGCCTTTCATCAGTGGCCGATCTGTTTTGTGACTCAGCCTTTTGGCGAGAACCAAAGGGCTCGAGTGCAGGTAAACCAGTGTACCGGAACTGATCACCAGGGAAAAGCAGTTGTCGCTCTGCAAAACACCGCCTCCGAGTGAGACTACCAGATCCTTTCTGTCGGCAATCCTTTGAAGCGCTGACAGCTCGAGTGCCCTGAAGTGCTCTTCTCCCTTTTCGTCAAAGATCCGGTTGATTGATTTGTCTGCGATGCGCTCAATCTCCTTGTCGAGGTCCAGAAAATCATAACCCAGCGAATTGGCAAGCAGCGGCCCGATGGTTGATTTGCCTGAACCGCTGAACCCGGTAAGAAATATGAGCGAAGGGTGCTTCATTTCGCAATCTGCTTGTAATAAGTCTACTTATCTCAATAAAAATACTTTCTCCGTAAACCTGCAACGTTTCCGCATAACCGGATTGCGAATAATGCAGGGTGTGCTGCGCGCGGAATATACGTAAAAAAGCAGGATACGCCCTATATTGATAAGGTCACGAACTAAAAGCGGAGTTCAATGGAAGAACAAAACAGTCACAACAACGGAACGGCAGGGAATGCAACGTGCCCTGTGTGCGGTGCCTCTTTTGAATGCAAACTTTCGACCGATTGCTGGTGCGGTTCGGTGAACGTACCGCCGGAAGTAAGGGAGTATCTTGCCGATCGTTATGAAACCTGTCTCTGCAGGAACTGCCTCGAACAACTGATTGAAAAGGCCGACGCCGGTAAACTGCCCTGAAAAATATGATTCTTGCCATAGACTAGGGAACCACCGGAACCAGATCGGTGCTTTACGATGCCGTCAGCACTGTCATTGCCGACAGCTATCGCGAGCTGACCCAGATCTATCCCCGGGAAGGATGGGTGGAGCATGATCCGCTTGAAATCTGGGAGACCGTTGTCAATACGGTTGGTGAACTGAAAGCGGCGTTTTCAGGGGAGATGACAACTATCGGCATTACAAACCAGAGAGAAACAACCATAGTCTGGGATAAAGCAACCGGTGTTCCGGTTTGTAACGCCATTGTATGGCAGTGCAGGCGGACCAGTGATCTTTGTCGAAAATACAACGCTGAAACAGAGATGATCGCTGAAAAAACAGGGCTGCCTCTGGACCCCTATTTCAGCGCAACAAAAATCCGGTGGATTCTTGAGCATTGCTCAATCGACAACCCTCAAAATCTGCTGTTCGGCACTGTCGATAGCTGGCTTCTGTGGAAACTGACAGGAGGGGAGGTTCATGCAACGGATTATACCAACGCATCAAGAACGCTTCTGTATAACATCAAGGAAAAAAAGTGGGACGATGATCTGCTGAAGGTTTTTGGGGTTCCTCGGTCGCTGCTTCCGGATGTGAAGAATCCGATGGATGATTTCGGGAGCGTACGGACTATCAGGGGGCTTGACGGAGCACCGATAAGAGCGGTCGCAGGTGACCAGCAATCTGCCTTGTTTGGCCAGTGCTGCTTTACACAGGGTATGGTCAAGAATACCTACGGAACAGGCTGTTTTATGGTCATGAACATCGGGGATCGTTTCATTCGTTCGAAGAATGGTCTTTTGACAACGCTTGCTATTGATGCAGGAGGAAGGCCCTGTTATGCGCTT
>JAKSCY010000155.1 GCA_022360355.1 Chlorobiales bacterium | reverse complement strand
TTTCTCCAGAACGCTCTCGGTATGATGATTTTCGCAAAACCCCGTTTCGGTATCGCGCTGATGGAAGAGGGTGACCTCTCGCGGCAGGACCCGAAACTCGATGACGTTATTGCTGAAATCAGGAGAGACCATCATCCTTCGGTTATTTTTCTGCTTTCCTCTTGCACTCCTGAAGTCATGAAAGTTGATTTCAAAGGGCTTGCGCATTCTCTGAGCACTCCTGAAGTTCCGGTGCTTTTCGTGCCAGCAAGCGGACTTGTCTACAACTTTACACAGGCTGAGGATTCAGTGCTTCAGGCAATGATACCTTTCTGTCCGGAAGCCCCCGCCGGTGAAAAAAGTGTTGTTTTTATAGGTTCGGTCAACGACTCTATTGCCGACGACCTTCGTTCGGAGGCTGAGGAACTCGGCATGAAGGTGGGAGGTTTTCTCCCTGAAAATCGATTCGATCAGTTACCTGCCATAGGCCCTGATACCGTGCTTGCCCCGATACAGCCTTATCTTTCAAGGGTTGTCTCGAGGCTTAACCGTGAACGGGGTTCGAAAGTTCTTCGCTCCCTCTTTCCTTTCGGCCCGACAGGGACAAGAATCTTCTGGGAAGACTTGGCATCCCTGTTTGATATAACGATCGATCTGAAAGAAAGAGAGCAGGCGGCATGGGACAGAATTTCACAGCAGGTTGACCAGTTGAAAGGCAAGAGGGTGTTTTTGACGGCAGATACCATGATGGAACTCCCGTTGGCGCGTTTTCTGAAAAACGTCGGGGCGGAAGTCGTTGAATGCAGCAGCGCATATATCAATAAAAAATTCCACGCACGCGAACTCGAAGCGCTTGAAGGCGTGAGAGTTGTCGAACAGCCTAACTTCCATCGCCAGTTGCAGGATATCAAGCAGCAAAAGCCCGACCTGATCGTTACCTCTCTCATGACGGCCAACCCTTTCGTGGGCAACGGGTTTATCGTCAAGTGGAGCATGGAGTTCACGCTTATGCCGATTCACAGCTGGTCGGGAGTCTTTACTCTCGCCAACCTGTTTGTTTCGCCGCTTCAACGCCGGAGCAGGCTGCCGGAGTTCGATGAATCAGTCTGGCTGAAGGGAGTTATGCCAAGTGCCGAGCATCAGAATTGAACGTTTTTAGAGAATCGAAACTCGGCCAAGAGCAAATAAAGGAATAGCAACATAAAGGAAATAAAGCATGCGTTTAGCTTTCTGGCTCTATGAGGGAACAGCGCTTCACGGGATAAGCCGCGTTACCAACAGCATGAAGAACGTGCATACGGTTTATCATGCCCCTCAGGGAGACGATTACATAACCGCAACCTACACCATGCTGGAAAGAACACCGGAATTTCCAGCTCTTTCCATCAGTGTTGTCAGAGGTCAGGATCTCGCTCGTGGTGTGTCAAGGCTGCCCGGTACCCTCGAGCAGGTTGAAGAACACTACCACCCGGAGATCATTGTTGTTGCACCAAGTTGCAGTACAGCGCTTCTTCAGGAAGATCTCGGTCAGCTTTCCAGGCATTCGGGCGTCGATCCCGGCAAGATTCTGGTACATGACGTCAACCCGTTCAGGGTTCAGGAGCATGAGTCGGCTGAAGGGTTGTTTACCAAACTCGTAGAGCGGTACTCCCTTGAGCAAAGCATGACAGAAAAACCCAGTGTCAACCTGTTAGGGTTCACCTCGCTCGGTTTCCACTTGCGTTCCGATCTTGTCAGCCTGCGCAGGATTCTCAAGACGCTCGGCGTGGATGTCAACGTTGTGGCTCCTTGGGGAGCAGGTCTCGGAGATCTTCGCAATCTGCCGGCTGCATGGCTGAACGTCGTACCTTATCATGAAATGGCCCCGGGTGCGGCGCAGTACCTTCGGGAAAAATTCGGTATGCCTTCCGTGCAGGGGACCCCGCTCGGCGTGCAGCCGACGCTTGACTGGATTGGTGAGCTTCTTGAAAAGCTCAATGTTATTGCGGCGGAAAAAGGATTGCCCGCCCTTGAAATGCCGCCGTTGACCGATTTTTCTCTTGATGGCCTGAGCGCTCCCAGTGGCGTCCCATGGTTTGCCCGCACGGCCGATATGGAAAGTTTCAGCGGTAAACGCGCGTTTGTTTTTGGAGATGCTACTCACACTGTCGGTATGGTCAAATTCCTCAAAGACGAGCTCGGAATGCAGATCATCGGCGCGGGAACCTATCTGGAACAACATGCGGACTGGATTCGTGAGCAGCTTGAGGGGTATCTCCCCGAACCGCTCATGGTGACGGACAAGTTCCAGGAAGTCTCGAAAAAAATCGAGGACGAAATGCCTGAGCTGGTCTGCGGTACACAGATGGAACGGCACAGCTGCCGTAAGCTCGATGTTCCCTGCATGGTTATTTCGACGCCGACGCATATCGAGAATCATCTTATCGGTTACTATCCGGTCCTTGGTTTCGAGGGGGCGGATGTGCTTGCCGACAGGGTCTATACCTCATGCAAGCTCGGGCTTGAAAAACATCTTGTCGATTTCTTCGGCGATGCAGGTCTGGAATACGAGGACAAAGAACCTGTTACAGCTTCCAACGGTCAGTCGGCTTCTGCTATGTCATCGCCACAAGGCAGCGAAGGCGGTGCTGACGGAATGCCGTGGAGTGCCGATGCCGAACAGATGCTCAAGAAAGTGCCGTTTTTCGTTCGCAAGAAAGTTCGTAAGAACACCGAGAATTTTGCCCGTGAAAACGGTGAAACAAACATAACAGCCGAGGTTTTCAAAAAGGCCAAGGAAGCCTTGGGCGGATAAGCACGTTGCTGTATCGTTAATATTTAATCATTGCGTTGTCACCATGAGTTTAATCCTTGCAGTTTATGGAAAAGGAGGTATAGGCAAGAGTACTACCACCGCGAATATTTCAGCGGCGCTTGCTTTGAAAGGCGCTAAAGTACTGCAGATAGGCTGCGATCCCAAACACGACAGTACCTTTCCTTTGACAGGAACACTGCAGAAAACCGTTATCGAGGCGCTTGAAGAGGTCGATTTTCACCACGAGGAACTTACTGAAGAAGATATCATCGAGACCGGGTTTGGAGGTGTCGACGCTCTCGAAGCCGGAGGCCCTCCGGCAGGAAGCGGCTGCGGCGGATATGTGGTCGGTGAAGCCGTAAAACTGTTGCAGGAACTCGGGGTTTATGACCGTTACGATGTCATTCTGTTTGACGTGCTTGGAGACGTGGTGTGTGGCGGGTTCAGTGCCCCGCTGACCTATGCCGATTATGCGGTGATTATCGCTACCAACGACTTCGACAGTATCTTCGCGGCAAATCGTCTCTGTATGGCAATCGAACAGAAAAGTACACGCTACAAGGTGCAGCTTGCCGGCATTGTCGCCAACCGTGTCGACTACGTCAAGGGAGGCGGGACCAACATGCTTGAGCAATTTTCCGAGAAGGTAGGAACGAAGCTTCTTGCACGGGTTCCCTACCATGAATTGATCCGTAAAAGCCGTTTTGCCGGAAAGACAATGTTCCAGATGGAAGACGGTCAGGACAAAGACGAGTGTGTCAAGCCGTACAATGAAATTGCGGATTTCCTTCTCTCCAAGGAGCCTTCGGCTTCCGTTCCCGCCCCGATCGGCGACAGGGAGATTTTCGAGATTGTCGGGGGGTGGCAGTGAGTTTGACAAAAAACCGGATACAACCCCCGGTTGCCGTGAAAACTTCGGCGCTTTTGCAGCGGTAACAAAAAGAATGAACTGCCTGGGGGTAACGGGGGTTGTTTGTCCAGTAAAGCCTCATCAGGCTTTAGCATTTAAATGTGCATCCACAAACGCTCATTTTACCTTCGATTATGGTTGTCCACTGGCCGTTCCACTGACCATTATAGGATGCACACACGATAGGACATTTTGTCTTTGCGTCATCATTGTTCCAAATGGGCCCTGCGGGAACGTCTAATGTGAACTCTGATGAACCACTTCCTCCTACGGTGAGGGTGCATCCGCAAACGCTCATTTCACCCTCAACGACGGTTGTCCACTGGCCATTCCACTCGCCCATATGAGCAGCGCATGCGATGGGGCACTTTTCCTTTGCATCATCATTGTTCCAAATGGGTCCTACAGGGATATCGATTGTAAATGTTGACATAATTCGCTCCTTTTAGTTATAGGTTTCATTCACTTTTCTTCTTTTTCAATTACACAATGACTTCTAAACCATAAAATCACCTCCTTTCTTTTCATGTTTCATCTTTTTCGCCCGAGAAAACACGCAGGTCATGCTGTGTTGCCCGGATTAAATCACAAACCGCACTGTAAAATGAAAAGCAATACTTACAGGAGAGACTTACCCGTTTAACGTATTAACGATGGTGTTACACTACGTCCCATACCGAGTACAGATGGCAGGTTGAAATGCTCTGGAAGATGTAATCTTGTTCCTGTGCCTGCCGGTGTTCATATTGTTTGCTCTTTTGCAAACGGATACATATAACTCCCTGTGGTTCTTGCTGGGAGCTGTTATTATCATGGACACCCTATTTATTTGTTGCGCACCATGATTACTTCGCTGGTCGGTGCTCGAAATCCTCGTGTACTCTGTGTACACTTTGGTTTCTGCGCTCCGTCCGCCTTGTACTCACGGCGCTCACGACAACTAATAGAGGTGTCCTCATGTACTGACAACAAACAGGGGAACTACAAGACAATAGGGGTACTGAGGTGAATGCATAAAGACAGCATGCATTAGTGCATCTTAAGAAAAAAAAATGGCAAGTCTATGATTTTGCCGAAAAATTGTTGTAATTGTGTCCTGTCTGTTTCAGAATCGGGTGGTCACACCGCTCAGGACATGCCAGCCTCCTTTTGCGGAACCCCCAGGTAATGGTCACCTTGTTTTTCTCCCGGCAGGCTGGATCGTTTTGCTTGATTGTTACGGTGTGCGTGGTAATATTACAGAAGTATGTCTGCGGGTTGTAGTTTGAGCAAACACAAGCGTTAGAAGGATGTAACTATGGCTACACCACTTGAACAGAAATCATCAGTAGAGGAGATAAAGAATCATTTTGATAATGATGTTGAAAGGTTTTCAAATCTTGACACCGGGCAAAAATCGTTAATTGATGCTCCTTTGCTGATGGAACTGATTGCACTGTCTGCATTCAGATCAACGGCAAATATCAGGTGTGTTCTGGATATTGGCTGTGGGGCGGGGAACAGCACTCTCAAGTTGCTGCAATATGTCGACTCTTTTCAGTGTGATCTTGTTGATCTCAGCCGGCCAATGCTTGAAAAAGCTTGTGAGCGGATTGGGAAGGTCAACTCAGGTGCGATACAGTCGTTCCAGGGCGACTTTCGCCATGTTGATCTGGAAGAAGCAAGCTACGATGTGATTCTTGCTACAGCCGTTCTGCATCATTTGCGGGATGATGATGACTGGGAGGCAGCTTTCAGAAAAATTTTCAGGTTGGCAGCACCCGGGGGCAGTGTCTGGATTACCGATCTCGTTTTTCATGAAACAG
>JAKSCY010000783.1 GCA_022360355.1 Chlorobiales bacterium | reverse complement strand
TGCACAATGAGACAACTTGAAATCCGCTGAAGACGGATCAGGAGTTGTCGCTACACAAAAGGACCATTGTATCGCGATGAATTTCTCTATCAGGTGGATTTTATGCAGCTTCTCAAAGTTGTCGCTACATTAAAACAACATCTCATTTGATTTTGAATTCTGTTTTAAATAGAACTGGTAAGTAGAATTTAATAGCTATATCCAAGCCAGACTTCGTAGACGAAATCGGGATATTTTTTTTTTTTTTTCTTTTCTCGTGCCCAGAGATTATAGTCTTCGACAGAGTATTCGATCCGGCCTTGTTTATAAAATTCACTCAACAATTCATGCTCGCGAAAATGCTCCTGCATTGATGATTTGACTAAACCGAAAAGAATGTTTGCATGCTCTTCATTGCTCGCTTTATCGCCAAAGTACCTCAGCGTCCACCCTTCGTTATGTTCGGGATAGGAACCAACTCCATGCACTTCAATTCCACTTTCAACCAATCTCATGTTGTTTGTAAACATACTGAATTGATAATCTTCAAGATACTCGATGGGTATGTATTGAATGAATTGGGCTATGAACTCTTTAAAATCATCGTGATCGTCCGGCATTACATAAAAATTCACCTCGCGGGGAACTCTTTCTACGACGTAAAACACGCCAAAGATCAACACTGTGATCAGCAGTGTCAGAAATCCCGTCCAGATCGAGATGAGACCGATCCGCCTTGGGCGCCTGCTGTCCCACAGCCTGTAGAGTTTCATTGCTTCACTCCAAGCATCTGCAACTTAGAAAATATGCAATAATTCGAATATATTGCAGCGACGCTAATGCTGATATTTTGCCTCCTCTATTATTATAAACGATTTTTGTTCTTCCCCGTCTATTTTTTAATACTTTCATTAACTGAGAGCACTAATGAACTATTTATATAGCACATTACTGGACATCTTTTCCGAAGAAGAGATCCAAGTACTGTTTGGCTTCGTGCTCGGAATCGTAACGGTCCGCTACCCACTGTCGATATGATTTGCTTTCGTAAGAAGTCTCATTGAAAAGGTCGATTGCCTCTTCGATGTTGTTATAGATACATCTCGTCGGCCAGAGTTCTTCAGCGGCTTCAAAATTACGAATAACCGGTTTGATGCCCTTGGCCATCGCCTCAGCGATATTGTAGGCAAAGCTTTCGCTCCAGCTCGTGGATATCAGGTAGTTTGCATCAACGTCATCAAGCCAAGCGTTGACATCATTCTGCCAGCCGTGGAAATATACGCGATCCGCAGAACCGTGCCTGCGTAACTTCCACCAGAAGTATCTCCAGAGATCTTTGTGCTGTACCTGGCCGGCAATGTGGAACTTTTTATCCGTAGCAATGATGATATC
>JAKSCY010000346.1 GCA_022360355.1 Chlorobiales bacterium | reverse complement strand
TTTCTGAAACAGCAAGTCGATGGAGCACCTTTCGGTTTTGTCTTTGACAGGGGCTGTTTCCATTCGTTCGATTCCGCAGAAGAGCGGAGGTTGTTTGCCGAGAACGTTGGAGCGCATCTGGGGAAAGGCGGGCTATGGCTCAGCCTTATCGCAAATGCCGATGCTCCGCAGCGGGACCCGGGGCCTCCCAGACTTTCAGCAGCTGAAATCGTATTCGTAATAGAGCCCTTTTTCGAGATACGCTCTCTTGTCTCGGGTCATCTGGATTCCAACCGTCCTGATCCGGTTCGGTGCTGGGTATGTATGATGAAGAAAAGACCCCTGGATTGAGCGTTCCAAAGAATAACCATTCGGCCAGCCAGCTATCAAGCCATCCAGCTGTGCTGCTTGTTTTTACTGATAATAAGGCTAACTTATATCTGTTTTTTCAAAAAGATGAGATTACCATGAATAACGACTTCAAGATATACAAGGAAGGGGACAGGTTCGTCTTTGAAAGAGTTGTCTATCCAAAGCTCAAAGGGCTCATATCGAAAACAGTCACCGACAATCCTTTTAACAATCCTGACAGTTGCTCGACAGAGGAAGAAGAGCCAAAAGACGTTTGCCTGGCAGAAGAAGTAGAACTGCTGGAAGATTGCTCTGATGAGGCTGCAATAGATAAAGCTATTCAGGAGGCTGGTGAATACATTATCGGCTATTTTTTCAATACCAAAGGACTTGAATAGCCCGGACCAAAGGGTTTCGGGTTCAGCGGCAGCCGTCTGACTGAACCCGCTTTCCGTCATTAGAGGGTTGTCATGGGGTCAACCTTATTTTTTCGGTTCCCAGTAGCACCTTTTCGGCGAGACAATCAGTTCCTCTTTTTTCAAAATCTTCATTGCCTTGTCTACCTCTTTGCGGTCAAGGCCGCTCTTTTCAGCGATCTGTCCTGCGCTGAGTGCTTTTCCTTCTTTTTGCATGACCTCCAGAACGGTATCTTTTACTTCCATGATTATTCCTTTTCATTGGTTGGTAAAATAAAAACTCGATTGCTCTTAACGGCAAGCTGACTGAAATAGTGCCCTGATAGCCCTGTTTTTTTTATCTTGTGGCATTTCGCCTCTTGTCAATCAAAATGATCTTTTATCATGAAGCGTTTCTTATCCGTTTCGCTGCTGCCCTCAGTGGTGTTTGCGCTGATACTCTTTGCGGGGTGTGCAAAGGAAAAGCCTGAACTTGTTCAGCCGGGCGAGCCGGTAACGGACATTGACGGGAATACGTACAAAACCGTTAAAATAGGCGACCAGGTATGGATGGCTGAGAATCTCGCCGTCACTCGTTACCGGAATGGTGACCCTGTTCCCGGTGTGACTGAGCTGGATGAGTGGGTTGTCCTTGAAACCGGTGCATGGTGCGAGTCGGATAACGATCCGGAAAAGGGGAAAGCGTACGGAAAGCTTTACAACTGGTATGCTGTCAACGATCCGCGTGGTCTCGCGCCGGAAGGTTGGCGTGTGCCGACAGAAGAGGACTGGCGTAAGCTCGAACAGCATCTTGGTATGGAGCCTGAAGCAACTGGAGATATAGAGTTTCGGGGTAGCGAACAGAATGTCGGCGGCAAGCTAAAGGAGACCGGTACGGAACACTGGGACAAGCCGAACACCGGGGCGACCGATGAAACGGGTTTCGCTGCGCGTGCGGGGGGATACCGTGACAACGACGGCCCGTTCAACTTCTTTGGCAAGTACGCCTCGTTCTGGACTGCTACAGAGGCCGAGAACGGCCGGGTATGGTTCCGTGGGCTTGCCACAAACGAAAAAGGTGTTTATCGTTTCAGCTTCAACCAGAAGTGCGGCTTTTCCGTCCGTTGTATTAAGGAGTGAGTCCGGAAAGCTCAGCGCTCTTTTTTCAGTAATGCCAGATGCTCGTCAGGTACACCATCATTACATTTCCCAGAGTGGAAGCCCCGTGTCTTTATCGAGTCCACGGTTGAAATCCGGCCCATCGAAGGCTTCGATGATGATCTCGCAGGCAAAGACAGTGGTACCGGGGGCGAGATGACCGCCACGTACATTACCTTTTTCGTCCGAAAGCGTAATGTGTGCGTGAACCATCGGTACGCCTTCACGCAGGGAGATATTACCGATCAGAGACGTGATTTCGTGAGGTGAGCCAATGGTGAAAAAATCATACTCTTTTCGTTTCTGGTCATAGTAGCCGAGCGTTGCTTTTTCAACCGCGCCAATCGCTTCGACTCTGCCAAGACGGATACTTTTTTCCCTG
>JAKSCY010000037.1 GCA_022360355.1 Chlorobiales bacterium | reverse complement strand
CGAACGGGAGGGGCATATGTTCTACAAGCCTTTGCATTGAGCAACCTTTGTTACGGTGTTTTGTGCGCAAACTGCACTTGACAACACGACTTCAGGCTACTAATCCCTGGAAAGACATGATTATGCTTTTTGTGAATCGCTGGGGGGGATCATTGCTAAAGTTTACAAAATAATACGTCAATTTGAAAACGAATTAATGCAGAAACACGAAGGGCAATTGAACACGGGCCATGGCCCCGATTCTGATATGGTGTGGGAGGTCGGATGCAGGGAGATGGGGTGTTACGTTGCTCCGCCGTACTTTTGCATGTTGCCGCTGATGGTTGCGTATGCGGCGTCCAAAAGCTCCGGCGCCTTTTTTCCTGCAATCTCGATAGGCTGGTCAATAATGAGCTTTACGGTGGATTTGCGGATTTTAAGACTTTTTTTCGGGACGATCCGGTTGCTGCCAATAATCGTCACAGGCAGTATCGGAACACCTGCTTTCTGCGCAATAAGAAACGCACCGCGCTTGAAAGGCTGAATTTCACCTGTTTCCGATCTGGTGCCTTCGGGAAAGATATGAACTGAGCGTCCGCTTTGCAGAACTTCAGCTGCCGTAAGCAGACTTTTCAGCGCTTCTTTGCTCTGGCCGCGTTTGATCATGACATAACCGGCCTGTTTGAGTGCCCATCCGAACACCGGGATTTCACCCAGTTCCTCCTTGGCGACGAAACGCATGTTGAGATGTATGGAGCCGAGTATGAAAGGTATGTCTGCCATGCCTGCATGATTGCTGATAATCAGGTAGTTGTCTTCAGGATTGTAATGTTCCCGACCGGTTATCTTGACGGTGATTCCCATAAGCCTTGTACAGAAGCGCCCCCACCATGCAGCCATCCGGTGGAAACGGTCTCCGGAAGGGTCGATAAGGTTGACCGCCAGGGCGATCAGCAGCCCGAAAAACATGACTGGTAAAACAACCAGGAAAAAAAGAAGTGTCTGGAGGGTCATCCGGAAGTCAAAAGTCAAAGGTTAAAAGTCAAAAAGATGTAACAGCTATGGTGGTGAGCTTTCAGATCGGTAGTGTTGCTTGCATCTGTTCACGCTCGTCTCTTGTCACTGGTTACTCGCCACTGTTTCAGAGCTTCGAAAGAAAACTTGAGAGGTCTCTGTAATCTGCACTCATCGGTACTGAGATTTTCTGCTTGTCAAGCACTTCCTGAAGGCGGTCAGGTAGAGTGATATTCATGTTCAGTGCTTCCTTGATCGATTCAGTGAATTTCGCAGGATGCGCGGTTGACAAGACGGCAGCCGGTCCGTTGCTCTCACTGTTTGTTTCCCTGAACTTTTCAAGGGCACGGAACCCTACTGCAGTGTGGGGGTCCATGATATAGCCGAAACGGTCATAAACCTTTCTGATCGTATCGAGTGTTTCGCTGTCCGAGACCGAGTAACCGGATATGTCCGCAGCCATTGCATGGTGGTCGTCCCTGTAGAAGTGTCTCAATCGGGCGAAATTGCTTGGATTGCCTACATCCATTGCCGATGAAAGTGTCGCTACAGTCGGAAGGGGTTCGTAACGACCTTCTTCGAGATAACGGGTTACGCTGTCATTGGCATTCGAGCCCGCTATGAAATGCTTGATCGGAAAACCCATTTTTTTTGCAAGGACGCCACCGGTGAGGTTGCCGTAGTTGCCGCTCGGGACGGAAAAAACCGCCTTTTTACCCGGATACCGCTCGACAAGCTGCAATGAGCCCCAGGCATAGTAGAACGTTTGCGGAATGAGGCGGGAAATGTTGATAGAGTTTGCCGATGTCAGTGCCAGATTCTGTTTCAGTTCCGCATCCATGAACGCCTGTTTGACAAGGCGCTGGCAGTCGTCAAAGTCACCGTCGACCTCGAGGGCGGTAACGTTGCCTCCAACAGTTGTGAGCTGCTGTTCCTGAAGTCTACTGACCTTGCCCGAAGGATAAAGCAGTATCACCCGTGTGTTCGGAACCCCCTTGAAACCGTAGGCTACTGCACTCCCGGTATCGCCCGATGTGGCGACAAGAATGGTTATGAGTTTGTGGTCTTCCTCGGCGAAATAGCCTGTAAGGTGAGCGAGAAAGCGCGCGCCGTAATCTTTAAACGCCAGTGTGGGACCGTTGAAGAGTTCCTCGATGTAGGTGCCTGTTTCAAGTCCGACAAGCGGGGTGGTAAAGGTGAAGCACTTTTCAACTATTTCCCCGAGGTGGTTGTCGGGAATTTCGCCGTCGTTGAATTTTTTTGCGATAGCAAATGCTATATCGTTAAATGGAGCGTCACTGAGCAATTGAATCTCCTCTTCAGAAAACCTGGGGATTGCCGAGGGGACATACAGTCCTCCGTCGGAAGCCAGCCCTTCAAGAGTGGCTTTTTTCAGAGAGGCAGGGGTTGATTGTTTATTTGTACTGTAGAAAATCATGAGAGTTCTCTTAAATGACTTTTGCTCCTTCCTTGCAAACAGGTGAAACCCAGATATCGGATTGCAGCTTTTCCCGAAGCGTCATGAAAGCTTCCTGCATTGCTTCTCCAACCTGGGCAGCTTTTTCGGGGGATGATGAGAATGCAAAGATCGAAGGCCCCGACCCTGCAATGCTGCATCCAAGTGCGCCTGCCTCGAGGGCGGCGTTTTTTACTGTATAAAAACCAGGGATGAGAGGAGCTCTTTTTGGTTCGGCCACAACATCCACGAGTGACCGTCCGATCAGCTCATAATCGGATGTGAGCAATCCTGAGACGAGTGCGCCGACGTTGCCCCACTGTTCGGTCGCGGTTTTCAGGGAGACCGTGCGGGGCAGAACCGAACGTGCGTAGGCGGTTCGAACTTCGATATGCGGGTGTACAAGTGTGCAGAAAAGGTCGTTCGGGGGAGGGATCGTGATCAGGTCGACCGGATTGTAACTGCGGATCAGGACAAAATTGCCGAGCATCGCAGGAGCGGCATTGTCTGCATGGGCGGACCCGCAGGCAACGCGTTCGCCTTCGATAGCGAAGTGTACAAGTTCCATCTTGCTGCATGGGCAGCCCATCAGTTCATTTGCGGCTACAAGGGCAGCAGCAGCGCTGGCGGCGCTGCTGCCCATACCGCTGCTGAGCGGCAGATTCTTTTTCAGCTCAAGCTCTATATGGCCTTCGAAATCGATGCCTTTATTGGTACGGACATATTCAAGAAATTTGAGGACGACAAAGCTTGCGGTGTTTTTTTTGGGGTTTTTCGGCAAGGCTCCTCCGTCTCCGCTGATCGAAGTGATAGAAACAGGCAGCTCTTCAGCATTCTCCTCTCGAAGTGTCAGAATTACCTCATCACCCGGTTCCGTAATGGCGAACCCCAGAACATCAAAGCCACAGGCGACATTTCCGATGGTTGCTGAAGCAAATCCTGTAACAGTTTTCATATAAGTGTGCAGTTGCTGACTTCCTTTATCAAGATGGCGATGAGTTGATCCGGGTGGTTCGTCAAGTTGTATAAAGCAACAAGAGGGTCTGGCCTGAGTTGGGCATTTCAAATTGTCCCGATTCTGCCGGGATGATCGAACAATGGCTCAACTTTGACTTGAATTACTAATAGCTTTTCTTTAAATTGCAATTCAAATTTTTTGGGAAAGAAAAGGAAAATTAACGGAGTCTGATTTCTAAAAAGGTATAATAAATAAACTTTCTCCATTCTTAACAAATAACAAAGCTAATTACGATATGTCTACAACAGTCAGGCCTGATGAGGTTTCGGCCATACTCCGCAAACATCTGGCAGGGTTTGAGTCGGAAGCGGATGTCTATGATATTGGAACCGTGCTCCAGGTGGGTGATGGTATTGCGCGAATTTATGGTTTATCAAAAGTTGCCGCCGGTGAGCTTCTCGAGTTCCCAGGTGACGTCATGGGGATGGCATTGAACCTTGAGGAAGATAATGTCGGTGCTGTTATGTTTGGTGATTCAGACGCAGTTAAGGAGGGAGATACCGTCAAGAGGACAGGTATTCTCGCTTCGATTCCCGTAGGAGAGGCCATGCTTGGAAGGGTTATCGACCCGCTTGGTGAGCCTATCGACGGCAAGGGCCCGATCGAAACCCAGATACGCCTTCCTCTCGAACGCAAGGCTCCCGGTGTTATTTTCCGCAAGTCGGTTAATGAGCCGCTTCAAACCGGCTTGAAAGCAATCGATTCGATGATTCCGATCGGGCGGGGTCAGCGTGAGCTGATTATCGGAGACCGTCAGACAGGTAAAACAGCTGTTGCTCTCGATACCATCATCAACCAGAAAGGCAAGGATGTTTATTGTATCTATGTTGCCGTCGGTCAGAAAGGCTCAACAATTGCCCAGGCTGTCAACACGCTCGAGAAGTTCGGTGCGATGGAATATACGACGGTTATTGCCTCGTCAGCTTCTGATCCGGCACCGATGCAGTTTATCGCTCCATATGCCGGTGCATCTATAGGTGAGTTTTTCCGTGATACCGGCCGCCATGCCCTGGTTATATACGATGATCTTTCCAAGCAGGCGGTTGCGTACCGCCAGCTCTCTCTTCTTCTTCGCCGTCCTCCGGGACGTGAGGCGTATCCGGGTGATGTTTTCTACCTGCATTCACGCCTTCTCGAACGTGCGGCAAAGATAACCGATGATCAGGAAGTTGCGAAAAAAATGAACGATCTTCCCGAACCGCTGAAGCCGATGGTCAAAGGTGGCGGAAGTCTTACTGCGTTACCGGTTATCGAAACCCAGGCTGGTGATGTATCGGCTTATATTCCGACCAACGTTATTTCAATTACCGACGGGCAGATCTTTCTCGAACCCAACCTGTTCAACGCCGGTCAGAGGCCTGCTATCAACGTTGGTATCTCGGTTTCCCGTGTCGGCGGGAATGCGCAGATCAAGGCTATGAAGAAAATTGCGGGAACCCTCCGTCTCGACCTTGCCCAGTTCCGTGAACTCGAGGCTTTCTCGAAATTCGGTTCCGACCTTGACAAGGCTACGAAAGCACAGCTCGATCGCGGTGCGCGCCTGGTTGAAATCCTGAAACAGGACCAATATGTTCCTATGCCGGTTGAAAAACAGGTTGCCATTATCTATGCAGGTACTCAGGGGATTCTCGATCAGCTCGATCTGCAGCATGTCCGCAGATTTGAAGAGGAACTTCTCAGTCTTCTCGAGCACAAACATAGTGACCTGCTTGGTTCCATTGCGGAAACCGGTCAGATGGATGCCGATGTTGCAAGCAGGTTGACAGAAGTTGCCGAGCAGTTTATGGATACTTTCAAGCAGAAAATGAAGGCGTAATTATTTCAAGGAATTTCAGTAATTCAACAACCACGGGAATACTATATTCATGGCAACCTTAAAGGATATACGAACTCGAATAAAAAGCATTAAATCCACCCAGCAGGTCACCAAGGCGATGAAAATGGTGTCCGCTGCGAAGCTTCGCAGGGCTCAGGACTCGGCAATTCAGGCACGTCCCTACGCGGCAAAGTTGAGAGAGATGCTCGGTTCGCTGTCAGCCAGGGTCGATACAACGCTCAACCCGCTCCTTTCCGCCCGTGATGATGCAAAGAAAGTACTGGTTGTTCTCATTACTTCCGACAGGGGATTGTGCGGTGCCTTCAATGCTAACATCATCAAGCTGGCCCAGAAAATTGTAACGGAAGACTTTGGAGATCTTTACCGTAACGGCAAGGTTGAAATGATCTGTGCCGGCACGAAGGGCAATGATTTTTTCCGGAAGCGGGGTTTTGCAGTGGTCAAGGCCTATCCGGGTGTGTTCCAGAATCTGCATTTCGGCGTTGCAAAAGAGATTGCCGAATATGCTTCGGAGAAATATCTCAAAGGCGAAGTTGACAGGGTTGTTGTTGTTTATAACGAGTTCAAATCGGTTCTCGCCCCTACATTGAAAAGTGAGGTGCTGCTTCCTATTTCTCCTGAAAAAGAAATGGAGACCGAAAGCGGGAGTTCGAGTGATTATATTTACGAGCCTTCTCCGGCATCCATCATCGATGTGCTTGTTCCCAAGCATCTCAATACACAGGTGTGGAGAATGATGCTCGAATCCAACGCCGCGGAGCATGCTGCCCGTATGACCGCTATGGACTCTGCGACGGAGAACGCCAAAGAGCTGTTGCGTGTTCTGAATATCAGCTATAACCGGGCGCGCCAGGCTGCTATCACTACAGAGCTCAGCGAGATTGTCGCGGGTGCCGAAGCTTTACAGGGGGAATAAAACTCCTTGTTTACAGTTTCTTTCAGGCGCCCCGACGATTCGGGGCGCTTTTTTTTGTATGATTTGTATCTTTCTTTTCCACACAAAAGCATGAGCATGAAGGTTTTAAAATTCGGCGGTACCTCAATAGAGAATAGCAGCAGGATCAGAAACATCCTGGGCATTATTCGGAAAGCAATGCGGGACTCGTCTGTTATCGTTGTGGTCTCCGCTATACGAAAGGTTACGGACCTGCTCCTGGAATCAGCCGTTGCCGCCAGCAAAGGGGACGCCGCCGGGTACAAGAGTATGCTGGATGATATAGAGAGGCTCCATAGCGGGCTTGTTCATGATCTTATCGATGCTTCCCGTACGCAAGAGATCGAGACATATTTGCAGGTTGAGCTGACCGAGTTGGGCGATGTTCTGCACGGGGTATGTCTGTTGCGTGAGTTGTCCGAAAAGAGCAGTGCACTGATCATGAGTTTCGGGGAGCGTTTTTCAGCCAGGATTATAAGTGGGTTTCTCCGTCAGGAGGGTGTTGATGCATCATATGTTGATGCAAGAAGCATGATTGTAACCGACTCCAATCATTGTGATGCCAGGGTTGATGTGAAGGCGTCGGCAGAACTGGTCAAGGCATGGTTCAAGGACGATGGTGGGGTTCCTGTCGTAACCGGCTACATAGGAGCTGCACCGGATGGTACTGCTACAACGCTTGGAAGGGGAGGTTCGGATTATACCGCCACTATTATCGGTTCGATACTGGGAGCGGACGAGATACAGATATGGACCGACGTCGACGGCTTTTTCAGTGCTGATCCAAAGCGTGTAAAGGATGCTTATGCGCTTCCGTTTATCAGCTACGGGGAAGCGATGGAGCTTTCCCATTCCGGAGCAAAAGTGCTGCATCCCTATTCCGTTCATCCGGCGATGAAGGCAGGTATTCCCATACGTATAAGAAATTCGTTCAACCCCGATGCCGAGGGTACTCGTATCGGGAGGCCGAAAAAAAGCGATGCCGGAATCGAAAGGCCGGTGACGGGTCTCAGTTCAATCACCAATGTTGTTCTGCTCAATATTTCCGGAAGCGGAATGGTAGGTGTGCCGGGGATTGCCTCCAGGCTTTTCAGTTGCCTTGCACGTCATATGATCAATATTATTTTCATATCACAGGCGTCGTCCGAGCAATCCATCAGTCTGGTTATCAATCTTTCCCAGGCGGAAAAGGCCCGCAAGATTCTTGAAAAAGAGTTTGCCGCTGAGATTGTTTCCCGTCAGATAGAGACCCTGACGCTCAGGAAGCATATTGCCATGATTGCTGTTGTCGGAAACAACATGTCAGGGCATCCGGGTGTTTCGGCGCATCTTTTCGAGACCCTCGGCAAAAACGGCATCAACGTTATCGCTGTTGCTCAGGGGGCCAACGAGATGAATATCTCGTTCGTGATCGACAGTCACGACGAGGACAAGGCTCTGAACTGCACACATGAGTCATTCTTTCTTTCCCGCCGGAAGGTTCATGTTTTTATTGCGGGAACCGGAACTATCGCTAAAAGTCTGATCGGGCAGATTCGCGATCACAGCATTACGCTCAGAAAGGAGAAGGATCTGGATGTTGTCGTCGGCGGCATGGCAAATACACGAATGATGGCGCTCAATGACGACGGCATTGAACTGGAGAAATGGGAGAGCTGTCTGAAGCCGAGGGATGACGGCAAAGCAGTTGGCGACTATGTAGAGCGCATCAGGTCACGTAATCTGCATAACACCATCTTCGTTGACTGCACTGCAAGCGGTGAGGTTGCGGAGAGTTATCCTGAACTTCTCGCATCGAACATATCGGTTGTAACGGCCAACAAGCTGGGTATGGCCGGTTCATGGAAGCTGTATGAAACCATACGGGATGCACAGCGCTCGTCAAACGCCCGTTTTTTGTATGAAACCAATGTCGGGGCAGGCCTCCCTATCATCAGTACGCTCAATGATCTGAGAAACAGCGGTGACAAGATCATGAAAATAGAAGGTGTCCTTTCAGGGACGCTGAGCTATATATTCAATGAACTCCGAAAGGGTGGAAAATTCAGTGAGGTTGTCAGAAGAGCCAGAGAGGCAGGTTATACGGAACCTGACCCGCGGGAAGATCTTTCAGGTGCTGATTTCGCAAGGAAATTCCTCATTCTCGGCAGGGAACTCGGTTACAGGCTTGATTATGAGGATATCGAATGTGAGAGTCTCGTTCCCGAAGCCCTCATGGGTGAGATGAGCGCTGAAGGGTTTATGGAAGAGCTGAGCTGTGTCGATGCTGATTATGAGTCGAAGACACGGAAAGCTGCTGAGAGCGGCATGACTATCGCCTATGCCGGAGAGATCAGTGAAGGCAAGGCGCGTATCGGTGTGAAAATGTTGCCGCTTTCCAGTCCTGTTGCCGGATTGAACGGCACGGAAAACATGGTAGTGTTCACTACCGACCGTTATCTCGATACGCCGCTTGTGGTCAAGGGGCCTGGAGCAGGGGGTGAAGTGACTGCCGGAGGGGTGTTTGCCGATATTCTGCGGATTGCCAGCTACCTTATATAACTTTCCATGGTTGCAGAAATACTATCCATCGGCGATGAACTGCTGACAGGTCAGAAGGTCAATACCAATGCCCGGTTTATCTGTTCGGAACTTGCCGGTGCCGGCATAGGGGTGCAAAGGATCATTGTGTGCGCCGACAGTGTGGGCGGGATCGTTGAGCAGTTCAGGGACTCGTTGAGACGTGCGGAGCTGGTCATCGTAACCGGCGGGCTCGGGCCGACACATGATGATAAAACAAAACAGTCGGTACAGCAATTCCTGGAAAGGAAGCTTGTGCTCGATCGGGAAGTCTATGCCCGAACGGTTGAGCGTTACCGCAAAAGCGGACGGGAGCCCTCGGCTTATCTGAGACACAATGCCATGGTGATCGATGGGGCTGTGGTGATTCCCAATGAAAAAGGGCTTGCTCCCGGCATGATCATTTCGTGCACAGAGCATTTCGACGGTCACTATCTTGTCTTGATGCCCGGTGTTCCCCTGGAAATGGAATCGATGATGCGGAGTACGGTTGTTCCTTTTTTTTCACGGAAGTCAGGTAGTGTTATTGTTCATTCGCATATCAAGACGACAGGCATCGGGGAAACAGCCCTTGCGGACATCATCGGTGAAATCAAGGAAACGTTGCCTGATGGAACATCACTTGCCTATCTCCCTCACATGGCAGGGGTCAACCTCCGGGTTAGCTCGACGGGAAAAGATAGAGGTGTTGTTGAAAGCGACAACCGTGGGGTTGTCGATGCAATTGCCGGAGTGGCCGGGGAGTTTGTCTATGCGACAACCGATATATCACTTGAAGAGTTGATCGGCAGGATGCTGTTGTCCCGGGACTTGAAAATTGCAACGGCAGAGTCCTGTACGGGTGGACTTATTGCCGGCAGGTTGACCGATGTTGCCGGTTCTTCACGCTATTTCGAACAGGGGTTCGTGGTATACAGCAATGTTTCGAAGGAGAAAGTGCTCGGGGTGAAGGCGGAAACGCTCGACGCGCATGGAGCGGTCAGTGAAGAGGTTGCAGCAGAGATGGCAGAGGGTTGTCTTTTGAGGTCAGGTGCGAATATAGCAGTCTCTTCTACCGGCATTGCCGGTCCGGGTGGCGGGACCGCTGAAAAACCGGTCGGAATGGTATGTCTGGGACTGGCGATCCGTAAAGGTGGTGTCGGGGTGGAGATTTGCACGACAACCTTTTATACGCAGGGGGACCGCTTGCGCAACAAGGCCCGGTTCAGTGAAGCAGCCTTGAGAATGGTGTGGAAAGAACTCAGGAGTTCACCAGCGCAAGGTTGAAGGTGTAACGGATCCCGTCCTGATATTTTACGGCTTCCACCTGCAGGGTATCCTGATTGGTAATATGGTAGTTCCCGGTAATGGTTTTGCCTTTCCTGTCCTGTTTTTTCTTTTTTTCGTTAACGGTTATAACTCCTTCGTGTATGGTCAGGGTAAGGCTATCTCCCCGCACATCGATATCCCCGCTGCCCAGATAGCCGTAATTGCTGCCGAAAAAGGAGCCGTTAGCCTCAATGGTATAGGTATGATTGTTGGCTACGGAGCCCCTGGCTTCAAAGGTGTTGATCGGGATAGGGACGTTGAGGAAATCAGGGGTGACGGAGGCCCTGACAAGTTTCCACGTGCCGATGAGTTTTTCAGGACCTGAAACTTTTTTTGCTTCGCTCTGTGTATCGGCCTGGTCTGGCGGCCCGGATGCAATGTTATGGTTCAGGGAGGCAAGAGCGGCGGCTCCGGTCAACGCGAAGGCAAGCAGTATAACCCATATCGTTTTTTTCCTGGTCATAGTTTATCTCCATGTGATCATCGTTCGAGGTGTGCTCAAGGTTCAGGAAATAATTTAAAGTATTTTTTGAAAATAAGATTTTTTTGTCCGGAAGTTTTATTAGCCTGTGTTGACCGGTTGTCGAATCCATCAGTAAGATTGAGCACTCTTGTCGGTACCGGGTTCGGGCTGGTCGGGACGCTGTTATCAACTGCTGTTGCTCCTGCTGGGTGCAGAACAAATTGAAACGATCAACGTAGAACGTACCATGTCGAAAATTACCAGGTTACCTGATATCGTCGCTAACAAGATTTCCGCAGGTGAGGTTGTCCAGCGTCCGGCGTCAGTAGTGAAGGAGTTGCTGGAAAACGCCATCGATGCCGGTGCCACACGTATTACCGTGTCGATAAAAGATGCGGGGAAAGAGCTTATTCAGGTTATTGATAACGGTTCGGGTATGGACGAAGAGGATGCGCTGCGCTGTGTCGAGCGGTTTGCCACCAGCAAGATTGCGGCCGCAGAGGATCTTGCGGCTCTCGGGACGCTGGGGTTCAGGGGGGAAGCTCTGGCAAGCATATCCGCAGTCTCGCATGTCGAACTCAGGACTCGACAGGGTGGCGACGGTATAGGGATTCATCTGTGCTACGAAGGGGGCGAAGCTACTGAGAAGGGAAAGATTGCCTGTGATGCCGGTACCATGGTAAGTGTCAGAAGCCTTTTTTATAATGTTCCTGCACGCCGCAAGTTTCTTAAAACAAACGCGACGGAATTCAAGCATATTTTCGAGAGCGTAAAAGCGCAGACGCTTGCCTATCCCGAAATCCAGTGGCAGATGTTCAATGATGAACAGGAGTTGTTTGATTTCAGAAGCACCGATATTCACGAACGTCTCAACTTTTTTTTCGGCGAAGATTTCGCTGACAGCCTGATAGAGGTGCATGAGGACAACGAGTTTCTTTCTCTCCACGGTTATGTCGGTAAACCGGCTATGCAGAAACGTCAGAAAAACGAACAGTTTATTTATGTGAACCGGCGCGTGATACAGAACAGGATGCTGTCCCAGGCATTGCAGCAGGCTTACGGGGAATTGCTTGTAGAGCGTCATTTTCCCTTCACACTTCTTTTTCTGGGGCTCGATGCGCAACAGATTGATGTTAATGTTCATCCTTCAAAACTTGAAGTTAAGTTTGAAGATGAACGCAGTGTGCGCACGATGTTTTATACGATTATCAAAAGGGCTGTCCGGGCGCAGAACTTTTCTCCTGATGTCGGCAATCAGGGCTTTTCCCGGAAAAACCCTGAACATGGCGAGGCAAAGCTGGGGTTTCAGGCGGTTTCTTCAGGAGCTTCAACAACCCGAGAGTTCTACAGGGAGTTCAGGGAAGGTATTATGGAGCAAGGAGAATCCGGCAGAGCGGCCGTCAATGAGCAGAGGGAGGGGTTCAGGCAGAATCCCGATCTTTTCTGTGAACCGGAAAGGGAACTGCGCAGTAGCGATTACGGACAGGTTTCGGTGGAGCCTGTTGATGGGGCGTGTCCCAAGCCTGCAAGGAGCGACCCAAAGATCTGGCAGCTGCACAACAAGTACATTATATGTCAGATCAAGACAGGGCTCATGCTGATCGATCAGCATGTCGCGCATGAGAGGGTACTGTATGAACGTGCAGTTGATATTATGGACAATAACGTTCCAAATGCTCAGCAGCTTCTTTTTCCCCAGAAAGTGGAACTGAAACCATGGGAGTTTGAAATATATGAGGAGATATGCGGCGATCTCCGCAGGCTTGGTTTCAATCTCGGTACGCTGGGGTCGAGGACAGTCATCATAGAGGGTGTCCCCCAAGATGTGCGCAACGGTTCGGAAGCCTATATCCTTCAGGATATGATTCAGGAGTACCAGCAGAATGCGGAGAAACTGAAACTTGAGAAACGTGAAAATCTGGCGAAATCATACTCCTGCCGAAATGCAATAATGAGCGGTCAGAAACTGACCCTTGAAGATATGCGTTCTTTGATCGACAGGCTTTTCGCGACGAAAATGCCTTATGTGTGTCCCCACGGACGCCCGGTTATTATCAGGATATCCCTTGACCAGCTTGACAGGATGTTCGGGCGTAAGTAGTTGATTTGTGGTGGTTAAATAAAAATATTACATTGACACCCATACCCTTGTAGCTCAGTGGATAGAGCAACAGTTTCCTAAACTGTGGGTCGGCAGTTCGAGTCTGCCCAAGGGTACGATGCCCCTTTTTTCTTACCCTCAGGCAAACAGACTTCGCGGTTACCGGCAGTTTCCCCTGGTATCAAAATTCGGATCATATTGGTCCCAGAGCCAGCCTGAAACTTTTGCCAGCTCTTCATCAGGCATTGACATCGCGGGCATCAGACCGAAACGTTTTATCGCCCGAGGCCCAAGAGCGGTGTTGGCGGCATCGGGTTTTTTCATGAATGATACCATTGCTGTAACAGCGTCTTCCTTGTTCCCATGCACTTTTCTGAACCGTGAAGCAAGCCCGACAATGGGCGGTGCTGTTTTTGCCGGAGGGCGCATGGAGTGGCAGACTTCGCAGTTCCTTGCATAGATTTGTTCGCCGCTCAACACCTCTTTCCCTGTTTTTTCCGAAGCAATTGCAGATTGCAGATACATTCCGGAGTGTCCTGCGGAAAGCGGGCTGGTCTGCCGGAAAATCGGTATTGTTGACAAAGCTGCCGTTATCATCAGACCGGCGCTGACGAATAGAAAAGCGCGCTTCATGTTCATGATTGACAAATTGTTTGATTGTTGTCTACTGGCAGTCTCCCTCGCCTTCGAAGTTCGGATCGTACTGGTCCCAAAGCCAGCCGGCTACTTTTTCCAGCTCTTCATCGGGCAGCGATAGTGCAGGCATCAGACCGAAGCGTTCAAAAGTGCTTGGGCCGAGGATGGACTTTCCTACTGCAGGGGCCTTCATGTAAGATACCATATCGGCGACGGCGCCCGCTTTCTTGCTGTATCGCGCCCGGTACTGGCCTGCAAGCGCAATAATTGAAGGGGCGCTTTTTGCAGGTGGTGCCATGGAATGGCAGGATTGACAACTCTTTTGGTAGATTGCTTCTGCTTCTTTTTGTGCAAGGGCTTCGCTGTTATCCGCTGAAATGGCCTCGGTGCTCGTTTCGGCAGGAGCTTCCGATTGTACAGGTGTTTCGGGCTGCGTTTCGGAGACAGGACCGGTTTGCTGCTGGCATCCTGAGAAGGCTGCAATCGAAGCTATCAGTAGCGCGCTGAGTGTATGAGATGAAAAAAAACGTTTCATATTTGGTCTTTGATTGGTTCAGTAATACATGGCAATGGCACATAATGATCTGTACCGAAAAACCGGTTCAGAAAAAAGATTCTATGTTATATGATGAATGAATGTTCGGTGAAAAAGCTGTTTGTCAGAAAGAACATGATAAAAAACTCATGACCGGGATGCAACGCCGGACTGTTTTTTTCCGAAATCCCCAACTTCGATGAACCTGATCCTACACATAGCCGGGTTGTTTCTTTTGCTGGTAGTCGTTGATAACTCGAGGGCACCTCAAAAAGGTGATCCTTGTTTGGCGGTTCTTCACGATATGTCAGGCCGAAAGGATGAATATATGTTAATGAATCATGCAACGAAGGGGGATTTCCCTATGATTCGTAAAAGGCCACAGCACCATAACCGACAACGGCTTTTTTGTCGGCAAACGGGGCATTGCCGCTCTGCCTGTAGCAGAGCGGCTTCGCTTTCCAGCCATCGAGATGCGCAAGCTGCATAACGGTCCTGATCGCGTCAGGGCTGCAAAAAAGAGTTTCTTCATGCGGGATGTTTCGCTCCATGGTCACGCGAACATGCTCTTCGAGCTTCCGGATATCCTTTTTGACAATATAGTCAATGGTTTTGCAGTCGATGCTGCGTGCGTCATGAGAGGACGGGTAGTGGGAAAGGTCGGAACTTGCTATGACAAGATCGCCAGGCTGCAATACAGCAAGAATGATCGCTGCGGCAGTACGGTAAATCCCGGACGGATTCTTGCCGAAGAGAAGGGGGAGAATGGTAAAACCTCGCTTAAGGGCGCACTGGATGAACGGGAGCTGAACTTCGAGAATGTGGTCTGAGCGGTGAGCTGTTTCCGAGCGGAAAAAAAGCTCGGGATGTTTGGCATGAAGTTGCTCTGCAAGGGCTGTATTTACCCGAACATTCCCTATGGGAGACTCCCATAGCTCATGGCCGTCGAGTGCGATTCCTTCGAATGGACAGGTATGGGCGTCGCCTGTCAGTAAAACTGTCTTGCACGACCTGTTTCGTACCATGTTGTACGCGGTTGCGGCCGTACTCCCGCTGAAGCCGTATCCTGCATGAGGGACTATGATTGCACGTGCGGTGGCGTTTTCGGCATTTTCTACCGGGGCGTTCCGCAAGAGGCCGTTTACAAGACTCCGGAGCCGTTGCGGGTCGGAAGGGTAAAATGATCCTGAAACAGCAGGGTGACGAATTGAATGTTCCATGAACAGAGCGCTCCTTCAGCCGAGGGTGATAATCGTTTTGCCGCATCCGGGACAGCAGCCATTCATGTCATGGCGCAGTATTGTATAGCCGGACCGGTGAATGACAACTGTTCCGCATTGCGGGCAGAAGGTATCTTGATGGTTAAAGGCATCATAAACATAGGTCAGCCCCGCTTTTTTGCCGACCTCGAATGCGCATTCAATTGTTTCGGCAGGTGTTGCGTCACTGTCCGTCATTTTCCATGAAAATTCAGGGGCAAAGGCCGAAATATGCCAAGGGGTTTCGGGGTCGAGTTCATTGACAATGAATTCGGCAAGGCGCCGGAGCATTTCGGGCGAGTCGGAAAACCCCGGAATCACCAGGGTTGTAATCTCGATGTGCGCATTTGACCGGACAAGACGTTTGAGATTGCTCAGAACAGGATGCTGAAGGGTGCTGCATATTCTTCTGTAAAATGACTCGGCCATTGATTTCAGGTCGATGTTGATTGCATCGAGCAGCGGTTCAACGGCATTGAGGCAGTGATCCGACATATAGCCGTTGCTGACCCAGATGTTTTTCAGGCCGTTTGACCGTGCAGGTTTCATGATGTCCAGGGCATATTCCGCAAAGGTCGTCGGTTCGTTATAGGTGTAAGAGATGGAGGGGCAGCCGGCATCGAGAGCCTCCTGTACAATTGAATCCGGAGAACGGAACGGAAGCTCCATGCCCTCGCCGGAACTCTGGCTGATTTCCCAGTTCTGGCAGTTACCGCATCTGAAATTGCATCCGAACGTTCCCAGCGAAAGGGTTCGGGTACCCGGCAGAAAATGGTACAGAGGTTTTTTTTCGACAGGGTCTATGCCTATGGATACAGGGCGCCCGTAGCTCAGGGTAAACAGTTTTCCTCCCCGGTTTATCCGGGCTCTGCAGAACCCCGAACGGCCAGCCCGTATCCTGCAAAAATGATGACACAGGTCGCATTGTACCGCTTTGTCCGGGAGTACATGGTAAAGTTTCGCTTCTTCTGGCATGACAGCGGCATGGATGATTATGCCAAATCTGCAGGACTTCCAGATCAGACATTCACGGTTCCTGTGTATACTTCTTTTGCCGGGCCGGAAAGAAAAACCTCCCTCATGTCATCGGAAAAGGCCACTTCCAGAGTATCTCCGCTTCTTACAGTAACGGTGACGTTTGTTGATGGCACCTTGCCCAGCCTGTAGCTCATTAACGCAGCAGCAACAGCTCCGGTTCCGCAGGCGAGTGTTTCGGCTTCAACTCCCCTTTCAAATGTCCTTAGGCTGATGCGGTCGGGTCCGGTAACTTCAAGAAAGTTTACATTGGTGCCTTCCGGGAACAGCTCACTGTTGTTGCGTATAGCGCTGCCGGCATCCTCGACATTGAAGGTGTCGAGCTCTTCGGTGTAAATAATCGTGTGAGGAGAGCCGGTATTGACGAAATGACAGGAGAAACCGTTGGCATAAAAATTGTCCCTGAAATCATCAGGTACGGTCATTTTCAGTTTTATCCTTTCAGTACCCGTCACCCAGGCATCATAGCGGTTTTCATTTGCCTGGAAAGAGGCTGTTTTACCTGTGATACCGGTCGTCCAGGCAAAGTAAGCAGCGCATCTGCCGCCATTGCCGCACATTGAACCCGGTTTTCCGTCGGCATTGTAGTATCGCATGCTGAAATCAAGGGTTTCGGAAGGCTCAACAAGAATAAGTCCGTCAGCCCCTATACCTGTTCTTCTGGTGCAGAGTGCAAATATCTGGGATTCGTTCAGGCTTATGGTGCACTGTCTGTTATCCATTACGATGAAATCATTGCCCGCACCTGACATTTTTGAGAAGTTGATCTCCATGGTGAACCGTCTTGATGGTCTGATGATTTTCGGATCGATACGCAGTGATGAAGACTATGCGAAAGCCGGTATCTTCTGTTATAATAACAGATCCGGTTGTCATACACTGCGGGCAGATGCCCCAAAAAAATTTATTATTAAATAAATTTTCTTATCTTAATCGCTACAGTAACCGGAATTTTTTTTAGTAAATTAACTGTCGAAAGTGTTCCGTTAAAGCTTTTTTTCCGGTCTGCTCAGGACTGCAGCACATGATAACGATTTGGTCAGAAACACCCCGAACAAGCAGGGCACGTACAACGGTTGCATAGATGAACTCTCTTATTTGCATGCAGTTATAGATGAGCTTCATATTTTCTTTATGGTTTTTTCAACCAGTTAATATGTCCAAATAAAGGAGAGAATACAATGGCTGATCAAGCGAATCCAACAGGAGTCAAGCCAAAGGGGACAGTGCCTCCTCCAAAGGGTAAGGTGCCACCTCCGAAGGGCAATGGTGCGCCTGCCGGGGCGTCCGTGATCAAAGAGAAGGATGCAGCGCAAATGCGGCGTTTCCTTTTCCAGCGAACAGAGACTCGGTCAACAAAATGGTATCAGGTGTTTGATACCGAAAAGCTTGACGATGAGCAGGTGGTCGGCGGCCATCTGGCATTGCTTGGTGTGCTCGGGTTTATTATGGGGATTTACTATCTGTCAGGAATGCAAGTGTTGCCATGGAACGGTGCACCGGCCTTTCATGATAACTGGTTTTACCTGACAATCAAGCCCCGCATGGTTTCATTGGGTATAGACACCTACAGTCCCAGGACAGAGGATCTTATAGCTGCATCCTGGAAGCTTATGGGGTGGGCTATTATGCATTTCATT
>JAKSCY010000484.1 GCA_022360355.1 Chlorobiales bacterium | reverse complement strand
GAGGTAAGGTTGTCCAGTCCGGTTTCGCTTTCGTCGAGTGTTATAAAATCACCTTCCTCGACCGGTTTTCCTGTACCCGTTGTAATATCGACATATTTGTCCCCGAGAATACCGAGCGAAATAATACGTGCTTTCGAATCTTTTGTGACAAAAGGAGCGAATTCCTCTTGCAGACGCATTTCAACAAGTACATTCAGTGAGTCGTTACGGTTGATGAAATCCATTTTCGATACGGTTCCGATCTTCTTGCCTGAAACCGATACGAAGTTGTTTTCCTTCAGGCTGCCTACATTCTGCGCAACCATCTGTATCCTGGTAACGCTCTTGAAAAGGCTTGAATTCTTGCCGACAACCAGGCCGATATAGGCGGCTAAACCCAGACCGACGACAAAGAATATGCCGGTTTTGAGATCGCCCCACTTCAGTGTATTCGGGTTTTTCATTACGAGCTGCTATTGAAAATTATTGTTCAAGTATCTTGTCGGATAAAATTGACTGTATAAACGGGTGCGTCGAATCGTGTAAACTTTCGGTTTCGCCGTCAAAGATAATCTTCCCTTTGTAGAGAACAGCGACGCTGTCTGCGACCTGAAACACGTCGTCGATAATATGGGTTACGATAACCGCTCCGAGGTTGTTTTTATGCCTCAGCGAACTGATCAGCCCAAGAATTTTTTTTGAGCTGACGGGATCAAGCCCTGCTGTCGGTTCATCAAACAGTATCATGTTGGGATTGAAAATAAGTGCTCTGCCGATGGCAACCCTTTTTTTCATGCCCCCGCTCAGATTTTCAGGCAGCGCATCCTCGTAGCCTTCGAGACCCGCAAAAGCAATCTGTTCCTGAACCCGCAGCTCAGTTTCTTCCTCCGACAACTTGAGGTTTTCACGTAAAAAGAAACCCATGTTTTCACTGATTGTCATGGAGTCGAAAAGGGCGTTTCCCTGAAAGACGATGCCCATCTTGCGTCGAATCGGATAAAGTTGCGATTCTTTCAGGGAGGTGATGTCGGTACCGTCAATGAATATTCGCCCGCAATTCGGTTTTATCAAACCCAGGATGAGTTTCAGGATGGTACTTTTCCCCACACCGCTGGGCCCCAGTATAGCCTTGATTTTGTTGTCTTCAATAGTGAGGGAAATCCCGTCGAGGATTTCCCGGTTTCCATATTGCAATGTTACATCTTGCAGCTCTATCATAACTATAGGCGCTCAGTTCAGGTTTTACATGTTTTCCAGCACCAGCTTCGAAACATAAAAATTGGCCACCAGGATAAGTCCTGATGAAACAACGATTCCTTTAATGGTGGACCGCCCTACTCCTGCGGTCCCCCCTTGAGCGATAAAGCCGTTGAAACAGCTGACAAGGGTGATAATAATCGCGAAAACCGGAGCCTTCAGGAAACCGACCACAAAGTCTTTGAACACAAGCCTTGGGAATACTGCATTCCAGAAAATCCCGGGGTCAATTTTATGATAATGCTCTGCAAGCAGTGCCGCACTGTAAAGCCCCGCGAAGTCAGCGATTGCCGTCAGGGGAATGAACACAATAAGTGCTGCCGTCAGACGCGGCATGACAAGCTTTGCTATGGGGTCGGTACCGAAGGCGCGCAGTGCATCTATCTGTTCCGATATTTTCATTGCGCCAAGCTCGGCTCCGTTGCGGGAACCGTATCTGGCTGAAAGCATGAGCCCCATGATCAAAGGGCCGAGCTCGCGTATTACTGACAGTGCAGTGGAACGGCCAAGCATTGTTTTCGCGCCGAAATCCTCGAGAAGGTTTCCGACTTCAACCGCAAGGAGAGCACCTATGGATATGGAGCTGACAAGGACTATCGGTAACGAGTCCGTACCTGCTATTTTAGCCTGGTCGAGAAAATCACGCCAGTACCGTTTTATTTTCGGTATAGTTATAAAGGCCCTCACCGAGAAAAGAAAAAATTCCTGCATGGTGAGGAAAAACTCTTTCATCGAGAGATTGGCATTGGTAAGGAACGTTCCGATAACTGGTCTCGCCATAGTGATGCTAAGCCGTGACTATCCTGCTTTTCATTTTCATGACCCATTCATAAGGTATCGTTATCTGTCCGAAGAGATCTTCTTCCTGGTCCTTGAGTCCGTGGTAATCCGAACCGCCGGAAAAAAGCATGAAATACTCGTTGGCAATTTCCCTGTAGTAGTTCACCTTGTAGGTGTCGTGGGAGGGGTGGATGATTTCAATGCCGTCAAGGCCGAAGTTAATCAGTTGCCGGAGAATTTCATCCGGAACGTTCTGGCCGGGATGGGCAAGAAAAGATAACCCTGAGGCTTTGTTAATGAGCCTGATGACCTCTGCCGGAGGGGTTTCAATACTTTTGACATATGCTGGGCTGTGCGAACCGAGATACTTGCTGAACGCTTCGCTGAAGCTTTTCACAAACCCACCGTCCTGGAGGACGGCTGCTATATGGGGGCGCCCGACGCTGCCGTTCTGGGCTTTCAATATAATCTGTTCGATCTCTATCTTGACGCCCATTTTAGCAAGCTTGCCCACCATGCGCTCGGCACGCTCGGTCCGCAACTGCTTGCAGAGATCAAGATAACCCTTGAGTTCAGAGTTTTTATGATCGAAAAAATAACCAAGGATATGAATATCATGACCCTGGTAGGTAGAGCTCATTTCTACACCGCTAATAAGCTCTATGCCGTATTCTATGGCTAATGGCTTTGCTTCGTCAATTCCTAAAACAGAATCATGGTCAGTTATACTTATGGCCTTTAGTCCGGTTTTTTTCGCTTTCACTACGATCTCTTCCGGTGTAAAGACTCCGTCTGAACATTTTGTGTGTATATGTAAATCTGCTTTTTCAAAGCCATTATGCCCTACACCTGACAAGCTGTATGGCATGGCCTAAAAGGTTTATCGTATTATCAGTTACTATACCTATATATAAAAAATTTTTCCGCTATTGATCACACAAAAGAGAATTATTTTTTACTGCTAATAGTTGCTTTTCCCTGCGGGGAGCGACAAGTGACAAGAAACAGGTGACGAGCAAAGAGTGTCAAAGTGCAAGATGTCCGGAGGGAAGCAGGTAACGGGGAACAGGCTGTAAAAAAGAGAGTTGATGGTGACGGGTAAATGGTAGTTCAGAAGCGGGAAATCGGTCGGCGGTCGATAGGAAATGAGAGGTGTAGGGGTACATCCTTGTGTGTGCCCGTGCTGAGTGGGGAGTGATGAGCCTAAGGCTGAAAGTATCCTGCGGTAATGAGCCCGAGAATGCCGACACCGAGGGCAATGCGGTAGATGATAAAAAGAGAGGTGGTATGTTTTTTCAGGTAGTTGATAAGAAATGCAATGGATGCGTATCCTACAACACCGGCAAGGAGTGTCGCGGTGGCAAGGTTCAGGAGGTCGTTGCTCGATGCAATGAGCAAATCCCAGGTTTCGTACAACTGATAAATTCCCGCTGCAAAAACCGCCGGTAGCGAGAGAAGGAAAGAAAACCTTGCCGCGGTTTCGCGCGAGAGGTTCAGAAAAAGACCTGCGGCTATGGTGACGCCTGAACGTGACGATCCGGGAACAAGTGCGATGCCCTGGGCGATGCCTATGAGTATTGCTTCCCTCCAGCCGATATCTTTCAGGGATTTTGCCTCAAGACCTTTTTCGGCGCGTTGCTTCATAAGCCATTCAGCCAGAATAAGCACGAGTGCCAGCACAATGAGCGCAGTGCTGATCCAGTAGAGGGAACGGAAGCTTGTTTCTATTTCGGTTTTGAAGAGAATGCCCAGGACGACAATCGGAAGGGTTCCTGCGGCGATCATCCAGCCCATTCTGGCGTCCTGTGTCACAAACGGTTTCTTTTTATGCAATCCGGTAATGACTGCGCCGACGATGGAATAAATGTCCCGGTGGAAATAAATCAGAACCGCGGCAAGTGTCCCTATCTGTACAATTGCCGAAAATGCGGCTCCGGGATCTTCCCAGCCGGCCAGTGCCGGTATGATGCATAGGTGAGCGGTGCTGCTGATTGGAATGAACTCCGTGAGCCCTTGAACGATACCGAGTATGATTGCTTCAAAGAGGCTCATGACAGGCAATTTAGGGTTTAAGGATCAGGAGCCGGCGCAACTCTTCAACGGCTTTTTTCACCGCAAGTGACCGGTGGCTGAGTCGGTTTTTTTCATCGGTGCTCATTTGTGCAAAGGTGGCCTGCGCCGAATTTACCCAAAAGACAGGATCATATCCAAACCCTTTGTTGCCGGTTTTTTCTCTGGTGATCTCACCCTCGACGAAACCTTCTACGGTTGTTTCAAACATATACGGGGAGCTGTCTCCCGGAATGCGTCCTTTGAGCGCGATAACGGTTCGGAATGTTGCTTTTCTGTCGGCAATGTTTTCCATTGTCCTGAGAAGGTGGCGGACGTTGTCATCATACGTCGGAGACTTTCCTTCAGGCATGGGCGCGAAACGCGCGGAATAGACGCCGGGAGCTCCGTTCAGCCCCGAAACCGCAAGTCCGGTATCGTCGGCAACGGTTATGAGACAGGGAAAGCGGTCTGAAAGATGGTTGAAAACAGCATCGGTTTTGAGTTTTGCATTGCCTTCGAGGGTCTCTTCGGTTTCCTCGATCTCTATATCTACCTGAAGATCTGCAAGAGAATGAACACTGATGTCAGGAGCAATATTTTCCAGAAGGGGCTTGATTTCCGTGACCTTGTCCCGGTTGTTCGTTGCGATTACGATGGTTATTTCGTCGTTTTTTAATCCTTTCATACTGTTTTGAACGCTATGTTTTTGTTCTCGTGCTCAGGTGTTGATAGTGCGCAGCATATCCCTGACAGCAGCTTCCAGGCCTGTCATGGTCGCGCGCGCGATAAGTGCGTGTCCGATACTGACTTCCTCAATTTCCTCGATCGTCCTGAAAGGTAGAATGTTGTAATAATTAAGGCCGTGGCCCGCGACAACGCGAAGACCCGAATCACGGGCGAATTTTGCGGCGGTTCGAATCCTCCTGATTTCAGCTTCGATGTCACTTGTTGTTTTTTTCAGGGAGTAAGGTCCTGTGTGCAGCTCAACAAGGTCCGCTCCCGCTTTGGCGGCAAGCAGAACGGCTTCTTTTTCAGGCTCGATAAAGAGACTCACCTCTATGCCTGCACCCTGAACCGGTTTGATGAACTCAACAAGGCTGTCGAAATTGTTGACAATATCAAAACCGCCTTCGGTAGTCAATTCCTGCCGCTTTTCCGGTACCAGCGTGATGAGTTCGGGTTTTGTTCGAATCGCAATCTGCTGCATTTCCTCCGTCATCGCCATTTCGAGATCGAGTTTTGTTGTGACGGATTCGCGTAATCTTTCGAGATCGTGGTCCCTGATATGGCGGCGGTCTTCACGGAGGTGGCAGACAATGCCGGATGCTCCGCCGAGCTCGGCGATCGCCGCGGCGGTTACCGGATCAGGCTGCTGTTCGTTCCGTGCATTTCGCAGCGTGGCTATATGGTCGATATTGACAGCTAATCGCATCTTTGTTGTATTGCTTCTATTCAAGAATAAAAAAACTTAAAAAATAAATAGCCTGCAGGATTATTCATTGTTATAAAAGATTATCAATCTCGAGATCCGATTCCGTTTTTTCTTGCGGGGTTCGGCGTCGCTTTCGGTACCGGTATCGATTCAAATGATTTCCTATTCATATCTATATGTACACTTTGCTGCAATTATTCCAACAGGACGGCACAAAATCTTTTACAACCTGAAAGGGACGGATGTTTCGAGCAGGAAGGCAAGCTCCCGGTATGCAGGCACCCTTGCGTGATCTTTGAGTTCTTTCGAGAGGTCAGGCAGCCATTGTGACAGGTGGTCCGCCGTAAAAGAATGAAAAGTTTTGCGGGCGTCTTTCTGAACAGCCTCCAGCGTGGCTGCTGAAGCAAGAAAAGCAAGAAATTCGAGCTCGGTAGAGATATGGTCCAGGAGCCCCTCCTCGGCGGTCATGCCCCATTCCTGATAGAGTGTTTGCACTTTATGGCTGCAAGAACCGAGCATTCGTCCTTCGCGGAATACCGATTCGTAAGGCGGGCACGGCGTGTTCGGGTAGCCGGTGATAAAAAGCCTGGTATACTCTCCCTGAAGCTGTTCATTGTTTTCCTGTCCGAACAAACGAAGCAGCGGCTCAAATCCGGCCTTTTCTTTTTCGCCGGTTATTTCCCGGAGTCTTTTCCGAAGGTTCGGCAAGAACGCGCTGTTGGGATAGGCAAAACACTGGCTCAAAAAACGAAGTGTACGGGCCTTGTTTTCAAAGTCGGCTTTGCCGTTTGCCTTTTGCTTTTTGCCTTTTGCTACCATGGATACTGGAAAACGCCAGCGTGGAGCACGTAGTACCGCAGCAGGAATCCGCCGACCAGTACAAGGCTGCCCGCGGTAACCATGAGGGCGGTCGACCCTCTTGCATGCCGGGCGAAAAAGATGCTGTATGTTTCTATCAGCAGGGGAACCAGAAGCCCGAACCCAAGAAAACCGATGACAAACATCGGAGTTTCAAACAGGATTGCCGCCGATTCCCTCGCGCCGGTCGGCAAAAAGAACGCGAAATTGAAATACGCGCCGAGTATGATGAGTTCGGTTACTATCAAAGCGGCGTCCAGTTGTTCGAGTTTTTCAACGATGTTCGATGAGCCATCCTCTCTGGAAAAAGTGAAGAGCAACAAGAGAAAAGCTGCTCCGGTTGAAAACGCTGAAAAAACAAACAGCAGCGGCAGGGCCGGCGTGTTCCAGAATGAAATGGCCGGAGCGGAAGAGATCAGGAGCCCTGTGTAGATCGCCACAAGGAACCCGGCAGTGGCTCCGCCAAGAGCGGCCATCCGGTTGAAGCGTTCCAGCAGATCAAGAATCACTTGCGGGATTTTGTTGATATAGGGTTCCAGGTGCGGCCAGCTTTTCAGCAGAGGGATGACGTATGCGATCGCCGCAAGAAAGTACAGGTTAATGAACACGACACCCCAGAAAATCCATGAACGGGGATTGGTCAGCGCATAGATCGCTTTCAGGGGTTGAAGCATGTCTGCCAGGAGAAAGATGGTGCCGATAACCATGAAGCCGATGGCGGAAAGAACCGCGGCGGAAATGATTTTCCGGTCGCAGCTTTCAAACAGGTGCAGCATTGCGCCAATGGCGACCGTGGCACCGCCGAGTCCGCCCAGGAAAAGGTAGGTTGCTATCTGCCAGTGCCAGACATCCTGATGTTCAAAGGACATGGGTTTTCAATCTCCTTGTTTATGACGCATTGTTTACGCCGGGATGTAAAATACCTTGGGTGATGTTCCAAGTTCCGGACGAAGCGGTTTTGCTTTTCCGGTTTTTGAGAGTTGGTGCACCTCGCTTTCAGGGTCGTCGAGGTCACCGAATATTCTCGCGTTTGTCGGACAAGTGCTTGCACATCCGGGTACCCGGCCCTCGAGAACACGATGCTCACAGAAACTGCATTTGTCAACATGCGGTACCTGGTGTGAAAGATCGTCGCCGTAGAGCTTTTCAGCTGTTTTTACATCTTTTCGGTCATAGGGATAACGCGCGTCGTAAGGACAGGCAATCGAGCAGGCGTAACATCCCATACAACGGTCGTAGTTTACCCTGATAATGCCGTCTTCGGTTTTGTAAGTGGCGCCGGATGGACAGGCCGAAAGGCAGGGTGTGTTTTCACAATGCATGCATAGTCTGGGCAGCATCTCGCGGCGCACATTGGGATACCTGCCATGCTCGATATCTTCCACATGGGTGCGGAATTTTCCGTTCCAGTACGGTGTTTGATTTTCCATGGAACATGCGGCCATACAGGCCTGGCAGCCGACACAAAGGCGCATGTCCATTACCATTCCATAACGTGCCATAGGTTACGCAAGCTCCTTTGCCTTTGATGGCCTTATTCGCACGGTGAACTCCTGGGACATGAACGATGCAGCGAGAGGTTCAATACTGTAAGGCATCAGTTCGTTCAGTGCGGTGCCTTTACCGCCTGCGATGCCGAGCTTCCGGTTTTTGCTGCCGAAAGATGACGGAAGAAAGACCGTATCCGGACGGATCATCTCCGTAACGAACAATTTTGCACTGACTTTTTTATTGTATCTCACGTTTTCAATCTCTACAGCCTGTCCGTCGCTGAGCCCAAGTGTTTCAGCCTTGCTTTTGTTTATCCAGAGGCCAACGAAAGCGTTCTCTTTGGGCTTCATCACCGCGTCAAGGAGTGCGTTGTTGTTGTTTGTCGAAGCGTGCGATACAACCGGAATCTTGCCGTAGGTAAAGTAAAACTCATCCGATCCCAGCGTTTGTTGTTCCCTGTCGTCCGAAACGGTGAGAGGGACATAGCCCAGAACAGGATCCCACAGGGGGCGAGGTCCTGCTGCCCTGGTAAATGAAGCAAGAACCGAGCTGAACAACTCAAGCCGCCCCGACATGGTTGGAACGGGAATTTTTGCAGGCATGGCGGCCTCCTCGAGCAGTTCGTCGGCGCTTTTTACAATGAGCAGCCCTTTTTCCCGAATTATTTTTTCCACTTCATCGCCGGAAAGTTTTCTCTTGCCAACATGTTCCGACAGGTGACCCAAGGCCTCGTAAGCGGTTTTGAGAAAAGCTTCGTTATAGGGTTTCCCCTGTGCTTGAGCAGCTTTGATCTCTGTTTTCAGCAGTGTCTTGTCCAGCCCGGCATACTCGGCTATGCCTTCGATGAACGGTTCCAGTTTCCCCATGCGGTCGGTGATTTCACAGAAGATATCCGCGGCATCGCGTGTGTTGTAAAGCGGTTCGACAGCACGAAGGCGTGTTGCAAACCCGAGGTTCGTATCGGGGCCGAGGGGATAGAGCAGCGGTTCGTTTCGTTCAAGGTAGGTATGGTTCGGCAGAATGACATCTGCAAAGGCTGTTGTATCTGATGGAAGCACATCAACCGCAACAACCAGATCGACATTGTCGCTGGTGAAAATGTCTTCCCAGCGTTCGGCGGGAAAATAGTGCCGGACCGGATTGGCAGCGTTCATGAAGAATGCCTTGATATGGTAAGGTTCTCCATTCCAGGTCATTTCACCTTTCGCTGCTTCAAGCAGTCCGGTGTCGGCCATTGCGGGAAGAAATACGGAAGGCTTGCCCTGTTTTTGCTGCTCCTGCGCCCAGGCAAATGACAGGGCGGGTTTACCGTGTGACCAGGATTCAGGGTTTGCAAAAATATCCACAAGTCCGTTGGCGAATCCCATGCCGGGAAGCATGACCGGCGGAACGTCATGAGAGGCGTCTCCGGTATCATGTTGCCTCATGTGCCAGGCGTTTTCAGCTTTATGCCGGTATTCGCCGTTCATCAGCCAGCCGCCTGCAACATCAATTCCTCCGACAAGTGTCTGAATGATCGCCTGCATACGGCGTTGCGCTATGGTGTGGTGGTAGCGGGCACCCATCCAGCCGGGATCAACCAGAGCCGGTCGGGCCTGGCCGAACTCCATTGCAATGCGCTCGATGGTTTCAGATGAGACATCGGTGATTTCAGACGCCCATTTCGGGGTAAAGCTTTCGGTTTTTTCAATGAACACATCAAAGACAGTTGTAACAGGCTTCCCGTTCCAGAGAGTGTTTTCGGGAACCTTCAGGGCAGGGACAATGCGTTGATTGTTTTTTGAGGTTTTGTTTGTATTGGTGTATGCCGGCACCGGCACCACCTTGCCGCTGATTTCATCATAGACGTAGTAAGAGCCGGGTTTCCCGTTATTCATATCAGCGGCAAGCTCAATATTGCCGCTGCTGTCCTTGAACGCGAGGAATGGGGCGTTTGTGTGCCCGGCAAGGAATTCGTTATCGTAAAGTTCTTCACGAAGCATGGTGTGGATCATTGCCAGGAAAAAGGCATGATCGGTTCCGGGCTTGATGGCTATCCATTCATCCGCTTTTGATGCCAGTTCACTTTGCCGGGGGTCGAGACAGACGACTTTCGCGCCGTTTTTGCGTGCCTTGCCGAACCGCACTGCACGTGCCGTCGAAATGGCGGCTACCGAGGCATTGTTCTGGCTGAAGAGGATGTAGCGGGCATTTTCGAAATCGGCCAGTATTTCGTCATGGACATTGAAGTTGCCGGTGACAAGATCGGTCCCAAAGTGTCCTGCTGTGACGCAGTGCTGCATCGGTGACGCGATGATATTGGGGATTTCAAGCGTTCGGATAAATGGAAGGCTGAAGTGCATATACGAGACGCAGGCGGTCCAGCCGCCAACCATTGCGATTTCCCATGGGTTGACTTTTTTGAAACCGGAGGCGATGTAGTCGTATGCTTCTTCCCATGTGGCAGCACGGAAGTTCCATTCACCGCGCTTGCTTCCTGCAACCCTGATAAGAGGTTCCTTGATACGATCGGGATCGTAGAGCTGGCGGAGCCCCGCCTGACCGCGTGCACAGATTTTTCCCCGGTTGAGGGGACTGTGCGGATTGCCTTCTATTTTCACGGCACGTTTGCTGCCGTTGACGGTTTTCACTGCGACTTTGATATCGCAAAAAGAAGAACAGAAATTACAAATGCTTGGAACCCATATGATTTCACCGGAAGAAGACTGTGCCTGGACAGCGCTTGTTCCCCGACCTGGATCCCATACCGGATACAGCAAGGCCATACCGCCCAGAACGCCGGCAGCTTTGAGGAACTGGCGTCTCGTTATCTTTTTCTTCATGGCAGGGTTGACGGTTGTGAATTGTAGGTGCAGCTGTGACACAGCCATCAATCGAACGAGCAAGTTATCACAAAGGTTGGCTAAATGTCAAATTTTTTGACAAGACCAATGTCTTTGTACAGGCGACATGAAAAACGCAGGTTTGGTGGTTTTGCTCCTAAAGAAGTATGTTCCTGTTGTATTTTTCCCCTGCTTGCGGTTGTCTTCATGCAATATGATTCGCTGACGGTAAAAAATGTAAGCAGTAAATCGGTAAGCAAGTGTGCCATTTCAATTACTACAGGAGTTTCTAATGATACGTTTTATAGAACTGTTCCGTAACTGTTTATCGGATATAAGGGAAATCATGCCCTGGGATCTGGTTGACAGGATAAAGGAGAACCCCGATCTGTTTCTGCTGGATGTGAGGGAGCCCCACGAGTTCGACGCTATGCATATTCCCGGCTCGATGAATGTTCCGAGGGGCATCCTTGAATCTGCCTGCGAGTGGGATTACGAGGAGACCGAGCCCGAGCTGGTAAACGCGAGAAACAGGGAAATTGTCGTGGTTTGCCGTTCGGGTTACCGCAGTGTTCTTGCTGCGCATTCCCTGCAGCTTCTCGGATTTGAAAATGTAGCGTCTCTCTGTACCGGATTGAGGGGCTGGAACGATTATGAAGAGCCCTTGGAAAACAGCGAGGGGGAGAGGATCGATGAGGATGACGCCGATGACTACTTTACCGCCAAACTGCGCCCGGACCAGGTGAATCCGAAAAGGAGGAAGTAATCAGTCGGCAGTGAGTCGTCCTGAAATAGCTGACAGTTTTTAATCTGCATGCACTAATGTTTTGTATAAAGAAATACATTCGATCCCGATCCCGATAGTGACCCCGATTTCCGATCTTTCTTCTTTCGGTTTTCGCCGTCGGAATCGGTATCGGTGTCGAGACCCATTTGCTTAAGATTTTGTGCTTCTGGTTTCTACAATATCACATCAACAATTCAAAAACAGCCTAAAAAGCAATTTGTTACTGTACAATAGGACTGGGTTATTTCTTTTCTTATCTTCGTCCCGATCTTTGAGAGGTCTGTGAAAGTCATGGATCCAGGAATAACCAAGAATTCTCAGAAGAAAAGAATCCGCGATGAGCAAGAGCCCACAATACGATCCGGAGCACCTGCATAAACCTGTAGATACCGAAATCCCAACCCCCGAACATATTGTCGAAGCCGAGCGTTGTGGTTTCCAGTGTCACGCCAAAGCAGCCAAGGTCCATTTTGACGAGCTGTTTCCCGGCATCATTGCTGCGGTTACCGTGGCGGCTGCAGCAACCTTTCTTTCCGAACATTATGGGGCGCCGACCATGCTGTTTGCTCTCCTCCTCGGAATGGCGTTCAGGTTTTTGTCTGAAGGAGGGAAGGCTATAGCAGGTATTCAGTTTGCATCCAAGACCATCCTGAGAATCGGAGTTGCGCTTCTGGGTATGCGAATTACCCTTGAGCAGATTCTGTCTCTTGGTGCGGGACCGATGGCGGTGGTGGTTCTTTCTGTAATGTTGACAATCCTGTTCGGACTGGGTCTCTCCAAAATCATGGGAAGGGGGAAACGGTTTGGGGTGCTTACAGGAGGAAGTGTCGGTATCTGCGGCGCATCAGCTGCGCTTGCTATTTCGGCAATTCTGCCGAAAGATGAATACAGCGAGCGCAACACTATTTTTACCGTGATCAGTGTGACCGCACTCAGCACTCTTGCAATGATTCTCTATCCGGTGATCGTCGACCAGTTCGGGTTCGACCATGAAGCGGCCGGTATTTTTCTTGGCGGTACCATTCACGATGTTGCACAGGTTGTTGGTGCGGGTTATTCCGTTTCCGACGAGACCGGTGATACTGCTACCTTTATCAAGCTTCTGCGTGTTGCCATGCTGGTGCCGGCTGTTTTTTCCCTTTCGCTGATTTTTCATACCCGCAACAAGCAGGAAGGTAACGCTGCCGGAGGTGTCTTGTTGCCCCCGTTCATTATTTTTTTCATACTGCTGGTCGGAATCAACAGTTCCGGCGTAACCCCTGAGCCGCTCCGTCAGTTTATTGTCGATACTTCCCGCTGGTGTCTGGTTACAGCCATTGCCGCCCTTGGCATGAAAACTTCATTGAAAGCCCTTTTTGACGTGGGATGGAAGCCGGTTTCGATTATTGTTGCTGAAACCGTATTTCTTGCCGTCCTTGTGCTGGGAGCAATCTACTGGATGGCATAACTGCAGGCAACGCACAACCTGTTTTTCAGGCGGCAAAATTTTTCTTGAAACGAATTATGTAATTTTTTTACCTTGGTTACTTACTCTTTCCGGAACCTTTCTCCTTTTGAGGGGGTTGAAATGGCAGGGTAAAAAAACCTCGGAAAATAATATTCAACCAGGAGCACCCATGAGTGAAATAACAAGTAATGTGGAGCTGGATTGCAAAGGAATGAACTGTCCTTTACCGATTCTTAAAACCAAGAAAGCCATTGACACCATGAGCAGCGGCGAAGTGCTGAAAATGCTTGCAACCGATCCGGGTTCGGTAAATGACATGGCTTCATGGTCCAAGCGTACAGGCAACGAAGTGATTGAGCACACCGAGGACGGCGACGTTCATACCTTTTATATCAAGAAAAAATAAAGGCACCGTTATTTATTTACTCCGCGATTCAATTACTTCGTTGAGCGGATAAGAGAGGGCTAATAAATAGAGGTACCCATAATAATCATACTGATCGCGTCCACACTATGCGCACAGGTCTGTCCCTGTGCGCATAGTGCTCTTAAGGACGTTTGTTGTTTTTTGGCAAAGTTGTATGGAAACTCGACCCTTTGCCTCATGTTATGGATGAGTTGCCATGAATACAGTGAACGTGCCAAGGCTGATGGTTTCAGCCTCCCATAAAAGCTCGGGCAAGACGCTGGTTAGCCTCGGTATCATGCACAATCTTGTTCATGGCGGTACAGGCGTGAACAGTTTCAAGAAAGGGCCGGATTACATCGATCCGATGTGGCACAAACTGGCTACCGGCAGAGAGTGCCGCAACCTTGATCCTTTTCTTATGGGCAGGGAGGCGTGCCTGGATTCGTTTCTCAGAAACAGCGATGAGGGCAGTTTTTCTCTGATTGAAGGGAACCACGGTTTCCATGATGGTATGGATATCGATGGCTCGGACAGCAGTGCAGGTTTGGCCAAGCTGCTTCAAACGCCGGTTTTACTGGTTGTCGACAGCCGGAAGATGAATCGGGGAGCAGCTGCGGTTGTAAAGGGAATGCAGTCTATGCCTCCTGAAGCCGATATCGCCGGTGTGATTCTCAACCAGGTGCAGGGACCGCGTCAGGAAGAGAAGCAGAAAAAGGCTATAGAGCGGTTCTGTCATGTTCCGGTTCTCGGGGCGATCCCGAAAGATAAAGAACTGGTTATTACGGAAAGACAACTGGGACTGATTACTGTCGGTGAAACCGATGATGCTGCAACGGTTATCCGTAAAGCTGGTCAAAGGATTGCAGAATGCTGCGATCTGCATACAATACGATCTCTTTTTCGCCGTGCCCCTTCAATGGAATCGAGAGAAAGGAAGGAGAAAAAACGGGTGGCCGGCGCACTGCTGACGATCGGTGTGTTCAGGGATCCTTCTTTCTGTTTTTATTATCCTGAAAATCTCGAAGCGTTGCAGGACAACGGTGCAAGGCTGGTTTTTGTGAATGCCCTGAAAGATACCGGGTTGCCTGCTGTCGACGGTCTCTATCTCGGCGGAGGTTTTCCTGAATCGTTTTTCGAGGAACTCAGTGCCAACAAGGGACTTCTGAAAGAGGTAAATAATGCTGTTTTGTCCGGCATGCCTCTTTATGCGGAGTGCGGCGGGCTGATCTATCTTTGCAAAAGCGCTCAGTACGAGGGTAAAACCTATCCGCTCGCGGATATTCTTCCGTTTGAAATCGGTTTTCAGCAGAAACCGGTCGGGCACGGGTATCTCGATCTGAAGAGTCGTTGTGACAGCCCCTGGTTTGCGAAAGATGAAAAAGTCAGGGCGCATGAGTTTCATTATTCAAAACCGGTCGGCTCGGACGGGCAGGTTGCATACCAGTTCGATCTTGTCCGGGGTTTCGGTGTTACCGGTCAGCGGGATGGGGTTTTAAACGGTAATCTTTTTGCCTCTTTTGCGCATCTGCATGCCACAGGAAATCCCAACTGGGGAAAAAAGTTTGTTGCGCTTGCATCGGAATATCATGCAAGAAAAAGCATTACCGGTTTATAATTCGTGACTTATGCGAGGTGCGAAAAAAACTATGGAAATTCGTGATTATATGACTATATAGTTGAACGAGAAAATTATTTTAAGCACGGGTCTTTTTTCTTTTCCCGTGGCATATTATCTTGAATGCATTTCAGCTGTATTTCAAAGCTAATTGTACCATTTTTACTACGTGTCAAATTTCAAATTATCTAATAAGGGAGTCGGATTATGGCGCTTGAAGTGAACGGTGTTGCTATCGAAACTGATGATGACGGTTATCTTGTGAATCTCGATGATTGGTCCGAGGATGTAGCAAACAAGCTTGCCGAGGCCGAGGAGATCAAGATGGCCGAAGAGCATTGGAGTGTGGTGAACTTCCTCAGGGAGTATTACGATGACTATCAGATTGCTCCTGCCGTCAAGGTTCTTACCAAAGCTATCGCCAAGGAACGCGGTATGGACAAAAAAGCCGCTTCGGAGTTTCTTTATGGTCTTTTCCCGAGCGGACCAGCCTTGCAGGCATGTAAAATAGCCGGGTTGCCGAAACCTACTGGTTGTGTTTAAGGGGCAGAAAGTCTG
>JAKSCY010000331.1 GCA_022360355.1 Chlorobiales bacterium | reverse complement strand
GCATGGCTATGCCGATATTGACCTCGTTGATCGTTGCCTGTCCGGCAAGCTTTTTAAAAGTAGCCTCTAACTTGTCGCTTAAATTATCAAACATTGTCCATGACTTTGTTCACTTGCAAAGCTAAAAATGGATAGCTTTAATTATAACAAAAAAAGCGAAAAAATAAAATCCCCGGACCCTGCCGTCCCGGATCCGGATGTTTTATATCCACACTGCTTTTATATATTCCTAAATTAAGCGTTTAACATTGTCCGGGCAAAACCGGAAACCCGACCATTGAGTCAACGGATAACAGCAGCAGGCGTTCATCGCCGAAAAACACATCACAGAGCACAGCATGGATATTGACGCACTGTTCAAGTCATTCAAAGAAAAAAAAATAGCAGTCGTCGGTGACATTATGCTCGACAAGTACATCTTCGGGCACGTATCGCGGGTCTCGCCTGAATACCCGGTACCTGTCGTCGAGGTTTCGCATGAAACGCTCAGGCTGGGCGGGGCGGCCAATGTAGCCGTAAACATTCGCGCCATGGGAACAGCCACCGTGCTGTTCGGCGTCACCGGCCAGGACGATAACGCCGAAGCCCTGAAAAATCTGATGCATGAGCACGGACTCTCCTCCGAACATCTTTTTCACGACCCGCAAAGGCAGACAACCTGTAAAACAAGGATCCTCTCCCAAAGTCACCACATCACCAGGGTTGATTACGAAAGCCGAAAAGCCGTTTCGGAACAGGCTGAAAACTTCATGGAAGAGCATCTCGGAGAAGTTGTTGCCGATCTTGATGCCATAATACTTCAGGACTACAACAAGGGCGTACTCACACCAGCCCTCATAAGCCGGGTTATAGCGTTAGCCTCGTCAAGGAATGTACCGGTGTTCGTCGACCCCAAACTGGAAAGTTTTTTCAACTACAGCGGCTGTACTGTTTTCAAACCGAATCTTACCGAAACAGCATCCTCCCTGGGCATTGCCCTCAACAACACCGACAGCGATATCGAACATGCCTGCATGAAGCTCAAGGAAAAACTTCGCTGCGAACACCTTGTCGTTACCCGAAGCGAAAAAGGGCTGACGATATACAATAGCCGCTTTACCCATATTCCGGCTGCATCACTCGATGTTGCAGATGTTTCAGGTGCGGGAGACACGGTTATCGGCATCCTCGCCCTGGGGTTTGCAGCGGGACTGGACATTGAGACATGTGCGCAAGTGGCAAATATTGCCGCCGGAACGGTCTGCCAGGAAGTAGGTGCGGTCCCGGTCAACCCTGCGAAGCTGCTCAAGGCCTGCCGCGAACACTTCCAAGCATGAATTTCTGCTTCAGCTTTCGCCTATGGAGATATACTCGTCAACCTCTTCAGGATAGGGAGGATTATAGCCCGTATCAAAAGCCAGGTTTCGCAGATTCTGGAGTGAGTAAAACGGAACCTCGAACATTGCCGTGTTGCTCATGGGCGGAGGAACATCTTTTCCCGGGTCCACGTACATGATAAACGTTATTCGAACAACATCATTTTCCAACGG
>JAKSCY010000347.1 GCA_022360355.1 Chlorobiales bacterium | reverse complement strand
ACTTTTTAAAAAACTTGTCACTTGTTACTCGTCACTCGTCACTTCTTCATGCTTTCGCCCGCTTGGCGGCCTTTGCCCGCTGGTTCGAGTCAAGGATCCTTTTTCTGATTCTGATACTTTCCGGTGTTACCTCGACCAGTTCATCATCGTTTATGAACTCAAGTGCCTGTTCAAGGGTCAGCTTTTTCGGCGGCGTAAGGCGAACCGCTTCATCAGCTCCGGAAGACCTCATGTTGGTAAGCTTCTTCGTCTTGCAGACGTTCAAGGTAATGTCGAACTCTCTGGTTGACTCGCCGACAACCATACCTTCATAGACCCTGATATTCGAACCGATAAAGAAAGTGCCGCGATCTTCAAGCCCTGCTATCGCATAGGCAACCGACTGCCCGTTTTCTCCGCTGACCAGTGCACCGGTCTCCCTTGCAGGCAGTTTCCCCCTGAAAGGCTGGTAATCATGAAACACATGAGACAGGATACCTTCGCCTTTTGTATCTGTGGTAAATTCCTGGCTGTAGCCTATCAGACCCCTGGTAGGAATCTCAAACTCAAGCCTGACCATGCCCCCCCTCAAGGTCTCCATATGCTTCATTTCCGCTTTACGCCTCCCCATCTTTTCAATGACAACACCGTTATATTCATCAGGGATATCAATCGTTACATGTTCCACCGGTTCGAGCAGCGTGCCGTCTTCAGCCGTCCGGGTAATCACCTGAGGTCTTGAAATAGCCAGCTCGAATCCCTCCCGGCGCATGCTCTCGATCAGCACGGAAAGATGCAGCTCTCCCCTGCCTGAAACACGGAATGTGTCGGCACTTTCTGTCTCCTCAACCTGCAGGGCAACGTTGGTCATCACCTCTTTCATAAGCCTTTCGCGTATCTTACGGCTGGTAACTTCCCTCCCCTCCTGCCCGGCAAAAGGTGAATCGTTTACTGAAAAAAGCATAGAGAGCGTTGGCTTACTGATCTCGAACGATTCGAGAGCCTCAGGCCTTGCATCCGCTGCAAGAGTCTGGCCGACATTGACAGCGGCAATACCTGAAATAGCGATAATGTCGCCTGAACCGGCCTCTTTCACCTCTATACGTTGTGTCAGGTCGAAGGTAAACAGCCTGGCGACACTGCCTTTTGCAACAGTTTCATCTTCGGTAACAACCGCAAGAGAATCACCCGGATGAATTTTCCCCCTGTGAACCCTTCCAATAGCTATCTTCCCCAGATAGTCGCTGTAGTCAAGCGTTGTCACCAGCATCTGAAAATCGTCCTCGTCCTTGTTATCCGGTGGAGGAATTTCCCTGATGATCATATCGAGCAGCAGGCTCATATCACCGTCCTCATCCTCCACGGCAGATTTCGCTATACCAAATTTCGCCGACGTAAAGAGATAAGGAAACTCCAGCTGATCCTCATCCGCACCAAGAGCAATAAAGAGATCGAGCACCTGATCATGCACCTTGTCGGGATCAGCCTGCGGACGATCTATCTTGTTGATAACAACTACAGGTTTGAGTTTAAGTTCAAGCGCTTTACGGAGAACGAATTTAGTCTGGGGCATAGGCCCCTCGAACGCGTCGACAAGCAGCAGCACACCATCGACCATTTTCAGTATGCGCTCGACCTCTCCTCCGAAATCGGCATGACCGGGAGTATCCACAATATTGATTTTACAACCATTATAAACCGTTGCTGCATTTTTTGATAAAATGGTGATACCACGCTCTCTTTCCTGGGGATTGGAATCAAGCACACGGGCATCCACCTGCTGATTTTCCCTGAAAACCCCGGTGTGGCGAAAAATAGCATCAACAAGCGTTGTCTTTCCGTGGTCAACGTGCGCGATTATGGCGATATTGCGAATATTCTGTTTCATACTCATCTTTTTCGAGGCAAATATTTATATTCTGTTTCGATCCGGGCGAATATACATTTTTTTTCACGACTCCGAGCCGGATCTTTGAAGGATAATGTTCCCTGAAACGCCTATATCCATTGAAACTAACCTGAAGGACACCTATAATCGCCCTCACGACATTTATGGATAACGTACTACTGAACAATACGCTGCTCATCCTGCTGACTCTTGCTGTATCGCTGTTCTATATCATATCAATGACTCTTTACGGAGCTGATTTTTTCAAAGGCAATGTCTTTGCAAAAACATACAAGCAGCCTGCGCTGATTGTCACCATCGTCACTCATATTGCATACATCGGCTTCCTGACGGCCCCGGAAGGTTACAAGCTCAGCTATTCCAGTTCCATGCTCATGAGCATGGTAGCTCTGACACTTGCCGTTATCTACATGTTTATCGAGTTTTCAACAAAGACGGACAAAACCGGCTTTTTCATTCTTTCATTTTCCACGGGCGCTGAAATTCTTGCGTCTGTTCTGCTGCTCACATCATCAGGAAACGGCCCTGCATTCAGCGGTCTGGGCATAGGAATCCACCTGCTTGCCGCAATATTCAGTTTTAGCGCCATCGCCATAGCGGGTCTTTACAGCTTTCTCTATCTTCTGTTGTTTCGCCAGATCAAAAACAACAAATTCGGCTTTCTTTTTGAGAACCTGCCTAACCTCGAAGTTCTTGAACAACTCATAAAACATGCGGTTGCTTTCGGCTTTCTTTTTCTCACCATAACACTCTTTGCCGGCGTTATCGGCTCAATTCAGACTTCGGAAGTTATAAACCTCTTTGAAACAAGACTGCTTGCGCTGATTGTCATCTGGCTGTTTTATGGCGCCAGCCTTTTTATCAAAAAGCTTTTCGGTTGGGACACGATTCATATGGCGTATTTACTCATTTTCCTCTTTGTCCTCACGGCCACCCTGATTATGCTGATGAGCATTTTTTCCCCAACTTTTCACAGTACCAGCTTTTAGCTGTTTGAACTATTTGATAATTTTTCGGTTTTACGGTATATTTCTTTTTCATTGGCTTTTGAAACAGAGGCCGGTCATGTCGTTTTCAGGCAAGCCACTAAACCATTCACATCATGAACATTATTTCAGTTGGTGTAAATCATAAAACTGCACCTATTGAAATCCGCGAAAGAGTTTCTCTTTCAGAAGTTCAAGCAAAGGAATTCCTCACAAACCTGATTGACGACGGCATAGCGCAGGAAGCCATGGTGCTTTCAACCTGCAACAGAACGGAGCTGTATGTCGTTCCGGGAATGCCGGAGGTTGACGGCCGGTACCTGAAGGATTACCTCATCGCCTACAGAAATGCACACAATGAGGTTCGTCCCGAACATTTTTTCAACCGTTTTTACTGCAACACGGCCAGGCATCTCTTCGAGGTTGCAAGTGCCATCGATTCTCTGATCCTCGGTGAAGGCCAGATACTCGGGCAGGTCAAGGATGGATACAGAATAGCCGCAGAAGTCCAGTCTGCGGGCATTCTCCTGACACGTCTCTGCCACACGGCTTTCAGCGTAGCAAAGAAAGTCAAGACAAAAACAAAGATCATGGAAGGCGCAGTTTCCGTAAGCTACGCCGCGGTCGAACTCGCACAGAAAATTTTCTCCAACCTTTCCATGAAGAAGATTCTCCTGGTTGGAGCAGGAGAAACAGGTGAACTTGCCGCAAAACACATGTTCCAGAAAAATGCACGGAACATTGTCATCACGAACAGAACTCTTTCAAAGGCCGAAGCTCTTGCTGAAGAACTTGGCACCAATCAGGTGCTCCCCTATGAGTCCTACAAGGAACACCTTCATGAGTTTGACATTATTATAACTGCCGTAAGCACCAAGGATTATGTACTTACGGAACCGGAATTACAACAAAGCATGCAGAAGAGGAGGCTCAAGCCGGTCATTATTCTCGATCTCGGCCTGCCTCGCAATGTCGATCCCGAAATCGGCAAACTCAAGAACATGTTCCTCAAGGATATCGATGCTCTGAAACATATTATCGACAAGAATCTCGAAATGAGGAGAGCCGAACTGCCTAAAGTTCAGAAAATTATCGATGAAGAACTTGTCGGGTTCGGCCAGTGGATCAATACCCTGAAAGTCCGCCCCACCATTGTAGATTTGCAGTCGAAGTTCCTTGAAATCAAGGAAAAAGAACTTGAACGGTTCCGCTATAAAGTGAGTGAAGAAGAACTTAAGCGAATGGAGCGGCTGACCGACAGAATTCTCAAAAAGATACTGCACCACCCGATTAAAATGCTCAAGGCACCGGTTGATACCGCCGACACCATACCGAGCAGGGTTAATCTTGTACGAAATATCTTTGATCTTGAAGAACAAAATCAACGAACCAAGTAATCAGTTAAACGCATAATCAGTAACCGCATTGAAAAAAAAATTACTTATTGGTACCAGATCGAGCCCTCTCGCATTGTGGCAGGCTGAGTTCACTAAAGCCGAACTTTCCAAACATTACCCGGAACTTGACATAGAGCTCAAGCTGGTTAAAACAACCGGCGATGTGCTGCTCGACTCCCCTCTTTCAAAAATCGGGGATATGGGGCTTTTCACAAAAGACATTGAGAAGCACCTGATTGCAAAAGAGATTGACCTTGCCGTCCACAGCCTGAAGGATGTCCCGACTGAAACCCCGGAAGGACTTATACTTTCCGCTTTTACCGAAAGAGAAGACACACGGGACGTCATTATCTCCAAAAACGGTGAGAGCCTGAAAACACTCAAGCAGGATGCGAAGATAGCAACAAGCAGCCTTAGGAGAACATCCCAGCTTCTCAGCTTGCGACCTGACTTCCAAATGGGAGATATCAGAGGCAACCTGAACACCCGGTTCAAGAAATTTGACGAAAGCGACTTTGATGCGATGATGCTTGCCTACGCGGGCGTACACAGACTCAATTTCGGAGACCGTATTTCCGAGATACTGCCACACGAAACCATGCTTCCCGCTGTTGGCCAGGGTGCTTTGGGAATCGAGACACGTATTGATGACGAGGAGACAAGGGAAATTGTCAAAATCATGAACAATCCGAATACCGAGTTCTGCACCAAAGCTGAAAGAGCACTTCTCCGTCACCTGCAGGGTGGCTGCCAGATTCCTATAGGAGCCTATGGAAGTTTGAAGAACAGCACACTGCACCTCCTTGCCTATGTCGGTTCTGTCAACGGCAAACGCGCCATCCGCAATGAAATCACCCTGGAGGGCTGCACTGCTCCCGAACAGGCGGAACAGGCAGGCATCGATCTTGCCGAAGAACTTCTGAAACAGGGAGCCAACGAGATTCTTGCAGAAATCAGAAAAACCTGCTGATGAAGTGTGTTCTCGTCACGCGTCCGAAACACCAGGCAGGGTCATTTGTACATGAACTGAAAAAATACGACCTGGACTCGTTTGTCTTCCCTACCATCGAGATCAGGTCTGCCTCCGGCTGGAAAATCCCCGACATTTCAGTCTATACAGGCGCATTTTTCACCAGCCCCAACAGCGTCTGCTACTTTATCGAAAGACTGGCAAGCGAAGCTCCGGAAGAGCTGAAAAAGCTTCAAAGTATCAAAGTTTTTGCTGTTGGAAAAACCACTGCCCGGGATCTTGCCAAGCACGGCATAACGACCGAACCTCTCCCGAAGGTTTCCGATGCGGTCAACCTTATGCAAACTATCAACCCGGATGAAATCAGGGGAAAAAACTTTCTCTTTCTCCGCGGCAGCCTTTCACTGGGAGTTATACCGGCAGTTATTACAGAACGCGGCGGGACCTGCGACTCCCTTACTGTCTATGAAAACCACCCTCCTGACCTCGAAGCAACCGGAAAGGTAAAAAAGATGGTTGGCGAAGGCAAAATCTCGTGTTTGTCGTTCACCAGCCCCTCAACAGCTCAGAACTATTTCAAGGCAGTAGGCTCTACGAGCATTCCTTCCGGGATCCTTGTTGCCGCAATCGGCAAAACAACTGCCAGAGCGCTCGAAGAACTTGGAGTACATGTAGATGTTATTCCTGAATACTACGACGGGCCACATTTTGCAGAAGCAATTGCAAAAGCGTTGCATGGCAGCAAATAAGAAATCACTCGTCACTACCCATGCCCGCATTCTCTTCGCCTGTTTCTTTTTCAAAAGGCGTACTTTCTTCTCCTGAAACTTCCTCAATACGCCGCAAACGGTTTTGAATAGCACGCGTCCTCACGCCGACAAGCTTGTCGATTTCTGTTCCTGCCTGTGTTATCCTGCCTTGGGCTTTTACGAGCACCTCGCCAAACCTGGCGAACTCGGTTTTGACCTGAGCAAGCACGCTCCATACCTCGCTGGTCCTTTTCTGAATTGCGAACGTCCTGAAACCCATCTGCAAACTGTTCAACAGAGCCGCAAGTGTTGTAGGACCTGTTACGATGATGCTGTACTCTCTCTGCAAAACCTCAAGAAGCACGGTATTTCGTACAACCTCGGCAAACAACCCCTCGATCGGAAGGAACAGAATACCAAAATCGGTTGTCTCGGGAGGGTTCAGGTATTTATCCCTTATATCTTTGGCACACCGACGCATCTCAACCTCGATTGCTTTTGCAGCAGCCTGTACGCGTTCCTTGTCACCTGTGTCTGAAGCCTCGACAAGCCGGTAATAGGCTTCAAGCGGAAATTTTGAATCTATAGGAAGATAAACAGCATTTCCCTCATCGCCCTTTCCCGGAAGCTTTATCGCGAATTCAACCTGTTCACGCCGGTGTTTTCCGATCATAACATTTTCACCATACTGTTCGGAAGAAAGCAAACCGGCCAAAAGACTCTGCAACTGCATCTCACCGAACACTCCCCGAGTTTTAACATTTGCAAGAACTTTTTTCAGGTCTCCGACACCGGACGCAAGAGTTTTCATTTCACCCAGCCCCTCATGCACCTGACGCAGGCGGTCACTGACCTGGCTGAAAGATTCACTCAAGCGTTTTTCAAGTGTCGACTGCAGCTTTTCATCCACTGTCCTCCGCATCTCTTCAAGCTTGATTTCGTTCCGGTCCTGCAAGGTCTGAAGGCGTTTTTCAACCGTATCCCTTATGTTTTCCAGCTTCCGTGACGTATCCTCCTTCAAAGCTTCCTGCCTTGAGAGAAGTTCACTGACATTCCTTCGCTGCAGTTCATCCTGCCGCATCACATGTGCACCCAGCGTATCCTCAAAAGACTTAAGGGCGGACGTCTGCTCAGAACGGCTTTCCTGGAATGAATGTGCGATTTCCAACCTGTTACGTTGAAATTCGTTTTTCTGTTCATCCCGGAGTTGCTCCAGCTCGGAACGCAGCAGGCTTTCGCTCTGCTGAAACATATCTGCCGAAAGTCCTCCTTTATTACCAACAAAAAGGATAAGCAGAACAACGATCAGAAGAATGATGACTGCTACAAGGAGGTAGATTGTCATGGAGTTGACGGAATTGAAGTGACCAATTTCGAAGACAAGTCAAAATTGTTGATCTGTTTGCCCGCTGAATTGTCCCAAGATGCAATCAGGCTTGATTTCCCGGCGAACCTGGATGATATGATGAGGAATCAGACAATCTCTGCAGCCAGCTTGTCCCCAAGAATGCCGTTGGCGCTTACCAGACCCTGGCCGTAAATTGTTGTCTGACCGGTATAGTCAAAACAGCGACCTCCCGCCTCGATAACAATCGGTATAACGGCAGCGCAGTCCCATGGGCTCATAATCTTGTCAACCGCAACCTCCGCTCTTCCTGAAGCAACAAGCATGTGACCGTAACAATCTCCCCAGCCCCGCACCAGCCCCGCATCATGACGAAGCCTGTCTACGGGATGCTCTGAGGGAGAATCCAGAAGGTATTCTTTCTCGGTGAAAACAACGGTTGCATCACGGTAATCCGATATTCCCGAAACCCGTATTGCGTCGCCGTTCATAAAAGCGCCGGAACCGGCTTCAGCATAATACATTTCATCAAGGGCCGGAAAATTAACCACACCCAGTTTGATCTTGCGATCGACCTCCAGACCGATCATGACCCCGTACAAAGGGACACCATGTATAAAAGACCTTGTCCCGTCAATCGGATCGAGAATCCAGCGGCGCCCGTTAACCGATAGTTTTTCCTCAAATTCTTCCCCGAATATCCCGTCATCGGGAAAAACACCTGTTATGCGCTCACGAATCAGCTCTTCGGCTTTTCTGTCTGCTTCAGTAACGGGAGTATCATCCCTTTTGGCATCAACCTTGAGAGATTTGCTGCGATAGAACGAGAGGGTGAGATTTCCAGCCTCTTCTGCAAGTTTGACGGCAAGTTGCAAGTCTTCAGTCATCGCGTTACATTCCTTCACCCAGAGGATGCCTCTGTTCAAAATCCCTTACAGCAATGTTTATATCCCTATCGGACGGCTTTATGGCGTTTATTCTCGAGACAACTCCGGAAACACCCCGGTAGACATCATTCCGTTCTTTTTCGGTAACAGAAGAAAAAACCGATCCCAGATGCTTGCGTGTGACATGAACGGAGAGTTCATAGTTGCCGGTTTCATACAGTGCCGTATAGAAATCCTGCACATTCCGGTCGAGAATGTCTGAAAGCACTTCCAGGTGAAGAGGCTCCTGCAGATAACTGTAAAAGCTGATCTGCAGCCGGAGAAGCGGGTAGGTTCTCAGTGAAAGATAGGAAATACGCATACCGTAGGTCTTGTTCGTGATGTCATGAGCAATCCCGCGGGCCTCCTGCTCAACTCCTGAATACCCGAGATCAATGAGAATCCTTGGAGTACCGGAAAGTTCCGTTATTGCCGGCATATTGAATTCAAGCATGCCCGGGTAACCAAAAACACGAGGGTGTTCGCCTGTTATCGATATGGTTCCGGGCGACTCGGAAAGCTGCATCGAGGTAGCCTCCCCGGGCGGAAGACTTTTGATGACATCGGAGTACTGAGGATCGGCATCAACAAGCCTTTGACCCTTCGTCATGTGTTCGAGTTGTGCAAACAGTTGCCGTATATCGTTTACCTCAACTTCGTCTTTATCCCGAGACGCCTCGAAACGTTTTCCAAATGGTTTTGTAAAAAAAGGCAATTGTGGCTGCAATTAAAATGGTTTTCTTTGCAATATACATAAAGCACCGAGAACAGAGGGCATGCTCAATTCGCCTTTATCCACTGACTGATTTTCATCAGCAGCACCTTCGTATCAACAGGTTTCACAAGGTAATCATTCATACCGGCACGCATAGCCTCTTCTATTGAACCTTCGTCCGAGTCGCCGCTGAGCCCGATCACCGGTATGGTGGACACATCGGGGTCCCTGGACTGACGAATGCTGTTTGTCGTTTCTATACCATCAGCCAGGGGCATCCTGATATCCATTAACACAAGATCAAACGATCCGCTTTCGAGTTTTTTTAGCACATCATTTCCGTCAACAGCCTCATCGATAAGCATACCGTATTTTTCAAGAACCGTTTTGAGAGCAATCCTGTTGAAAGAAGAATCGTCGGCAATAAGCAAAGATGTTCCCTTAAGATCTTTTGCAGAAACCTTTTGAAGATCCTGGAACACAGTGGCAAGCTGCCTGACCAACTCCGTTTGTAAACATGGCTTTGTAATCAGTCCCTGCATACCAGCTTTTTTTGTTTTGCTGCGAGCGATGTAGTATGGCGCAGCCGTATATGCCACAATCGGAACCAGGGCGTTCTCTTCGCCTGCCTCCCCTTTTCTGACCATCGTTGTCGCCTCGTAACCATTCATGAAAGGCATCTTAAGGTTCATGATAACAATATCGTACAGGGCTCCTGAAAGTTTTTCGAGTGCATCCTTTCCGTTTTCCGCTTCATCTACTTTTACGCCCAGTGCAGTGAGAATACCTCTTACAGCTACCCTGTCGGCCTGTTCATCATCGACCACAAGAATGCGCTTGTTTTCAAACAACTCCCTGTTTTTGGCGATAAGCTCATCACGGTTCTGTTGAAGTTCAGCATCGGAGACGACAGGAAATGTCAAGGTAAATTGAGTGAATTCCCCCTCAACGGAATCGCAGCTGATATCCCCGTCGAAAGCCTGCATAATACGTTTGCAATAAGACAGGCCAAGCCCTGTCCCTCCTTTTTTACCCGATGTAAAGTAGGCATTGAACAACTTGTCAAGGTTCTCAGGAGGAATTCCGGGACCGGTGTCCTTGACTCTCACCCTGTTGAATCGCTCTCCTTTTTCCAGGGTAATGAAAATTCTCGCCTCGGGATAGGGTTTAAGAAAATACAGCGCGTTCATTATCAGATTGAAAAGCACAAAAACATACATGGTCTCCCCGACCCTGAACATAAAGTCCTCGTTTCTGTCGAAAATGATTTTTTCCTGCTCTTTTCGCGATTCAAAGCCGTATTCATCAATCGCCTTCTGTGTAACAACAGCAGCCGATGCATAGATAAAGCTGCTCTTGTCTATCGGTTTTTCCCTGACCTCGTCAAGGATCATGGCTATAACCTGTGAACCACGCTTTACCGCCACCTGACTTTGGGCAAGATGCTGATAAAGCCTGTCGAGAGTGTAGTCGCTGATCGGAGCAGACAACCTTCCGGGATGATAGCTGGGCAGATATTGTTCGATAGCCTCAAGGTTATTCCTTACCTGCCCGAGGGGATTTCGCATTTCATGTGCAATACTTCCTGAAAGCACCTGCAAAGCTGAATTTTTTTCCAGCGCTATCTGCCCTTTTTTGTTACTGTAACTGAAAAGATAACCAGCCACAACAGTAAACAAGATTACAATTGAATACAGGGGAATATTAAAATCCGGATTGAGCTGCGCATCGGGTGAGGTTACAATAAAAAAGAGGATTGCAGTCAAAATCCCGACAAGAAGATCAAAAAGAAACATCAACCAGTTTGGCACGTAGGTGATCAACACAAAGATCATGAAAATCTCCCAGTACAGCCAAAGTTCATGGAAATCGTTTTTCAGCAAATAGACGGTAAATATAAAAGGCAGGGTAAAAATGATTACAAAATGCCAATAAACTTGAAAATAGCGCTTAGCATCTTCCGACAGTTGAACACCAATAAGAACAGATAAAGACAAAAAAGCCGCCATCATCCTCAATGCAAAACTCTCATAAGGAAGATGGAACACATATTTGAAGATAAAATAAAAGAGAAAGTGAGCCGGAGCGCCCAAAACTGCCGCGATAAAAATATTAAGCGGGGATATCTGGGTACCTTCCCGCACGTTCTTTTTTATGTACCTAACAAAACTCACACTGCTTTATCCCCTTGAATAGCCAGGTCAACCGTCTCAGATGCGGCCCTGAAACACGCTTCCAATGAAGCCCCGCGACGGTAATCCCCGGTTAAAAACAAACCTTTGACCGGTTTGACAAGCTCATTCAGCTCTTCAAGCATCCGGTAGTGAAAGGGCGAATAGGCACAAAGACCCGGAGTAATATACTTGTACAGAAAAAACTGCCTGTTGTTTTTTCCGATATTGAAATATGGCTCGATGATCTTCTCACCGAGAGAAACAACCTCTTCAGGGGCCATCTCCTGTGTTATCCCCGACCTGGCTGTTTTTCCGCTGAAAGTATACCTGACAATGTCAAGGTCATGAATACCATAGGCACCTGCATTACTCAACGAAGTCGACCGGTCAAACACCATAGCCCGTTGCATGCTCGAAAAAACATCTTCACGATACTGTACAATGGCTACGGCAACCGGGTAATATCGCACTTGCCCAAGCAGCTTTGCAAGCCCCGGCAGGGTACCGCTGAACAGTGCCGATGCCTGTACAGCAGGCAAAGCAACGATGACCTTGCTGTATTCCGCCCTGGCACTTTTCTCGTCGTGAGTATAATCAAGCACAATCTTTCCGTTGCTGCGGCCAAGAGCCCTTACATGGTGCCTTGTAAGTAATTGCACCGATTGTGCATATGCCTGAAAACGATCAAGCATACCCTGCATGCCTTGTTGCAGCTGCTCATAGCTGTCAAGTACCAGGGCAAGATTTGAGCCGAAATTTCCTGGAAAACACTCATCAGGTTCGGCTCCGTTCATCCGAACCGTTAGAGGACGCACAAGATGATCGGCACAACTTTTCGGGAAAAAAGAAGCAAGGGACTCCTTATCGAACCGGTCTGCAATCGCGTTGAAGTAAGAGGTATTTAAAAATCCCTGTCCATAATCCTTGTGCACCGCCTGCAGGAGGGGTAAAAGTTTCAACGTCCCTCCGAAACCGGCAAGCGAGAGCACACGCAGGATATTGAACAATCGCTGCTTTTCCTTGTTGAGCCTGACAACCCGGCCGTTAATAACCTGGGAAGTATTGAACCCGAAATACTCAAAGTCCAGCCCTCCGATCTCCGTGACAAACTCACGAAATCTCCGGTATTTACGCCCGATGTTCTTTCCACCGAAATCAAACCATCTTCCACCCGTGCAACCACTACCTATCCTGCCGCCGATCCGGTCGCCCGATTCGTAAAGATCGACATCCACACCATATTGCTGGAGATAAAATGCAGCGGCAATACCCGATATCCCTCCACCGATAACAGCTGCCTTACTCATGGATCAACCGTTTTGCTCATTGCCTGTACTTTTGACATAAACAAGCGCTTGTTCCTTGCGGAAAGCTTTTCGGTTCTTGTACGGTGCCTGTCATAACGCTCACTATTCATAAAAACAACCGCACTCAGAGTCGCTTCGGCACATAACTTCCCCCACTGGAAAACCTGGCAGATTGCAAAACTGTCTTTTTCCCCCATCTCCCGGGGAATTGTATAGGACGTGTAAGAGCGCATTATTACGGGAGCCGTGTGCTCAATATAATTATAAAAACTGGTACAATAGGACATAAGGGTCATTCCTCCGGCAGCGGGCAATCCGCTACTCAGATGAGTCGTAGCGATACCTGCCTGCCTCATGGCCTCGAGAAGCAGCATCCCCTGCACGTGGTCTGACTCATGGTCAAACTTCAACTCCTCGGTATGCCTGAGCATGTTATAGTAAACAAGCCTCCCCGCAAAATACGGCTCGGAAAGAAGCGCATTAGCCGAGTTGGTCTTGTGAACCACTTCAGGATCGACAATCCCAGGAGCAACATCCTCGTCTCTCACAGCAAGAGGACTTTCCAGCAATCCGGAAATATCCAGCGGGATTTTCCTTAGCAAGGATGTAACTGTTTCCGCCTCAGCTTCGGCAAGAGCCTCGTTGGCAAGAGAAATCTGTACATCCTCCAGTTTCTTCAGCAACTCAAAATGGGAGTAGCGATATTCCGGCGAGATATACATCTCGCATGACGCACCAAGAAGCCCGTAGTATAGCATCAGTTCAGCGAATGACGCAACTTTTACAACATTCCGGGCACTGTGACCATCGGGAAGACTGTCACCTTCAAAAACAAGAGTATAGTTCTTGCCGCCTGGAACAGAACTCAGGAGCCCCTCGCCCTTTCTGTTCTTCCATTTATGCCTCAAAAGCGGCAACCTTTCAGTAGTGTCACAAAACAACGGCTCATTTACCAAATGTTGTCTCTGTGATGAAACGCCTTGCTTCAACATCATAACCTCCTGGGGAATTCATTTAAAAACCGGAAAAAGTAATAATAAAATGTGGGGAAAGCGACGCAAATACAAGATCATCATGACATCTTTATATGAAAGAACAAAATTCACGTAAAACCCCGTTTATAACATAATCTTATTTTAATATTTCTAACAACCATACAATAATTATCAGACCCGAAAACGAAACAACGTTTCTGTTCTTTATACTATTTCACGTGTTTGTAACGATCAATATCACAGCGATCTTAGTTTTCGCACCGGCGATGCAGTGAAAAATGCACCGAACCCGGGAATAAAAACGATGAAACCCTGAAAAGTACAATGCAAAATACCGGTACCGCAACCAAAAGCGGGTACCGATCCCTATTTGCATCAAATGATAAGGCGAGCTTCCCTGTATTCGGGATATCCTGCTTGACTAATACGGGTCAAGATGCGGGCGGGGGAAAATGTTTCGGAATCAAAAACAGAAGCAAAAACAAGCTCTGCGGAGTAACGCGAACACATACCAACAAGGAAATATCAGTACATAACAAATAACTACTCAATATATCCTGGTACATTTTTCCGGCACAAGCTCATAAGCGGCAACACAGCGCAGGAGATTTACCGTTCAGTGAAGTACCGGCTTCTGTGTTTTTGACATGCAGAAAAAGATTTACCCCTAACGGCTCACTAAAGACCTGGACATTCCAGCTATCTATTCCCGCATCTGTTGCAAGTCCAAAAAGCTGTTGCCTGCTACGATGCACGAGGTACCATTTTCCAAACAGCTCCATATATTTCCGAGACGGGTTCTCGATGGAAAAGTTTCCGATAAACAGCTCGCCGCCCGGATTAAGACATAAATGGAGTTTACGCAAAAGAAAAACAAACTGCTTGTCATTGAGATAATCAAACAGACCGGCAGACCAGATCACATCATAACCGCGGACAGGACTGAATCTGAATGCATTCTTGTTGACGAAGCTGATCCTGTCCAGGTATGATGAACATAATCGTGATGCATATTTAATCGCGTCCTTATCAAAATCAACACAATCAAAGTATACATTTGCATCCGGATTATCCTGAAAAAACTCCAACATGTCTCTTCCGGGACCGCTTCCAACATTGAGCACACGAACCTCTTTTCTTTTTTTACTGAATGATGCCAGCATTTCCAGAAAGCACTGTTTTCTGTTTCTTACAGCCATTGGTGCTTTTTGGAAATGAAAAAATTCATCCCATTTTACCAGATTTTCATTCTCTGATTTCCATTCGAGATAGATTCTGTCCATTATTTCATAATCGCCCGGATAACCATGGGGTTTTTGAAAAGCAAAACCCTGCATT
>JAKSCY010000305.1 GCA_022360355.1 Chlorobiales bacterium | reverse complement strand
CAGCATCTTCGGTGAGAGAAACGTTGTTTTCGAGCATGAAATCCCTGTTTCCGGCAAGACAGGTTTTCCCGTCTATAACCCCAATGACCCCTTTGCCGGGAATGACCCGGAACCCGGAGACATCAAGAAACCCTTTTTCATAAGCCTGAACAATGGATTTTCCTACCGGGTGCTCGGAAAATTTTTCAAGGGATGCTGCATGCCGGAGCAGAGTGTCGCCGGGAACCAAGCTGACCACATCGGTTACAGAAGGACTACCGCTGGTTATCGTACCGGTTTTATCGAAAAAAACGCGGTTTGTCCTCGAAACGGTTTCAAAAACATCCCCTCCTTTGACAAGTATTCCTTTTTTCGCCGCCGAGCTTGTTCCGAGAAGAATCGCCAGAGGTGTTGCAAGGCCAAGGGCACAGGGGCAAGCCACCACAAGAACGGATACGGCGTTCATAAGAGCAGTCGTTGTATCCGTCGTTGCAAATTTCCAATAGAGAAAAGCCGACACAGCAAAAAAGATGACAACCGGCACGAAGTACCCTGCCGTCCGGTCGGCAACCGCCTGTATAGGGGCTTTCCTTGACTGGGCATCTTCGACGGTTTGTATGATCTTCGAGAGCACGGTATCGTTCTCCACCCCCGTAACCCGGATCGAAAGGCGGCCGTTAAGCGAAAGGGTTCCGGCAAAAACCTCTCCGCCTTTTGATTTGAAACAGGGCACGGATTCCCCCGTCAGCATGGACTCGTTGATCTCTGACTCACCTTCAAGGATTGTTCCGTCCAGCGGTATTTTTTCTCCTGCAAGCACCTCGATCGTATCACCAGCATGAACCTCATCAAGCGACACTACACCGGTCTCACCTTCCTGTGTAACAAGGCGCGCTTCTTTCGGCTGCATTTCAATGAGTGTCGTCAGGGTGCTGCCGGCTTTAACCCTTGAACCTGCCTCGAGAAAACGGCCGAGCAGAATGAACGTGACAATCATTGCCGAAGTGTCGAAAAAAACCTCTCCTCCCCTGAAAATCATGACAATACTGTATGCATAGGCGGAAAACGATCCAAGCGCAATAAGCACATCCATGTTGAGCGCACGTTTCAGCATCGAACGGACAGCGTTTCTCAGGAAAGGGTATCCTGAATAAAACAAAACCGGCGTTGCCAGCGCCCATGAAATAAACTGGAACGTCTGTTTGTACTGTTCTTCAATACCCTGGAAAAATCCGGCGTACAGAGCGGTGATAAACAGCATGAGCTGCATGGAAAAAAACACCGCCGTACCGAATCTGAGCAAAAGGTCATTTTTTTCGCGGATGAGCGCTTCATGGAATGCGGTCTTGCGGTAGGGACGGGGAATGTAACCTATAGAGCGAATGCCTTCAAGAACATCACGCAATGGAATTCTTCTTTCATCCCACTCGATTGTGAGACGATGCGTTGCATAGTTCACCCTCGCTGCAAGTACTCCCTCCATTCTCAAAAGAAACTTTTCGACAAGCCAGACACATGATGCGCACCGAATCCCGGAAAGCGCCATATCGAGCGAGGAAATTGTACCGGATTTTCGAATGGATTCTCTAAATGCAGCCGGATCAACTTTTGTTTTTTCAGGCGGCCCCGGTGTCCAGCCACAACGGCTGTTGTAAAAGGTGTCGAGAGATTCCCTGTGAATCAGTTCGTAAGCCCCCAGACAGCCGTGACAACAGAAATATTTTGTTTCTCCGTTGAAATCGGCGGTAATAGCCGGTTCCATCTTCATCTCCAGCAGGCAGTGATCACAACGGATGGTATCTGACCCCTGGGTTTCAGTCCCTGACATTAAAAGTGAAATCCGGCTTGAGGGTTTCGGAAATCAAAAGGGTTGCCTGCCACAGTGTTCTGCCGCT
>JAKSCY010000457.1 GCA_022360355.1 Chlorobiales bacterium | reverse complement strand
TACGGATTATGAAACAGGTAAGGTAACAATTGCTACAGAAAGTCTTGTTGCTGTCGCAAAACTTTTTAAAAATTTATTACTGCTTGTGTTAGCTGTGCCCGTGTTTGCATTGTTAAAGCATGCAGAGGCAGCCCCTGCCGGATGGTACCCTGGCGGTCGGCGAGTCAATGTGCAGCAGCCCCGGCAGCCTTTTAACAAGTTCATCAGGAAATATTCTCCCGGACGGAAAAATTCTGTACTTTGCTGGTGGAATATCTCCGGCATGGACCACCAATTTCGTTTACCATATTCGTGGACTGAAAGTAAGTATCATTATGAAAGGAATCATTCTTGCAGGCGGTTCGGGTACGCGGTTGTACCCGGTTACAAAAGGTTTATCGAAACAGCTTCTGCCTGTTTACGACAAGCCGATGATCTACTACCCCTTGAGCACGCTGATGCTGACGGGTATCCGCGATGTGCTGGTGATTTCAACCCCGATGGATCTTCCTTTGTTCAGGAGGATGCTGGGGGACGGGAGCGATTGGGGACTTACTCTTTCCTATGTGGAGCAGCCCTCGCCCGACGGTTTGGCACAGGCGTTTCTGCTTGGTGAAGAGTTTATCGGAAACGATGATGTGTGTCTCATCCTTGGGGACAACATCTTTTTCGGTTACGGGTTTACAGGCATGCTTCAGAATGCGATGCAAAGTGCCTGCGATGAGCGGATGGCGACTATTTTCGGATATTATGTCAACGATCCGGAGCGATATGGTGTGGCTGAGTTTGATGAAACGGGTAACGTAATCTCTATAGAGGAGAAGCCGGAGGAGCCGAAGTCGAACTATGCTGTCGTGGGGTTGTATTTTTATACAAACGATGTTGTCGAGATTGCGAAAAATGTAAAGCCGTCGGTACGTGGTGAGTTGGAGATCACTTCGGTAAACGAGGAATACCTTCGCCGGAAACGGTTGAAAATGTCTATCATGGGACGCGGATTTGCCTGGCTGGACACGGGAACGCATGATTCGTTCCAGGAGGCTGGCAACTTTATCGAAACGGTGGAGAAACGGCAGGGATTGAAGATAGCCTGCCCGGAAGAGATCGCCTGGAGGAGTGGATGGATCAGTGACGAGCAGCTTGAGGTTCTTGCCCGTGAGTTGATGAAAAATCAGTACGGGGAGTATCTGATGGGGTTGTTGAAAAGGCGGGGAGGAGACCAATGAAGGATCAGAACTGATTCGCGGTTACATTCAAATTTTTTAACTCTTGATTTTTTACTTTTGATTTTATTTCCATGAAAGTATTCGAGACGGCGATACTTGGTGTTCTGGTTTTTGAGCCTCGTGTCTTTGGTGATGAACGAGGTTATTTTTTTGAGTCTTTCCGTCAGGATGTTTTTGAAGGGCAAGCGGGCAGAACGGCATTTGTGCAGGACAACGAGTCTTTTTCGGAGTACGGTATTCTGCGAGGCCTGCATTACCAGAAACAGCCCTGCATGCAGGGAAAACTGGTCCGGGTTGTACAAGGCAAAGTGCTTGATGTTGCTGTCGATATACGCAAAGGATCGCCAACCTTCGGGCAACATGTTTCCCGGATACTCAGCGATGAAAACAAACAGATGATGTGGATTCCCCATGGTTTTGCTCACGGATTTGTTGTGTTGAGCGAACGTGCCCTTTTCAGCTACAAGTGTGATAACTACTATTCTCCGGACCACGATGCAGGAGTCATCTGGAACGACCCTGAGCTTGGAATCGACTGGATGCTTCCGGCCGGTGATATCCGTGTTTCCGAAAAAGACTCCCGGCAGCCTCTGCTGAAAGATATTGAAGGAATGGAAATATGAATGTGCTCGTGACGGGGTGCCGGGGCCAGCTTGGTTCTGAGTTGAAGGTGTTGGCGGCCAAGAGAGGATCGGTGAAGTTTTTCTTTTATGATCTTCCCGAGCTTGACATTACGGACAAGGAAGGTGTGAACCGGGTGTGCAGTGAGCATGACACTGCGGCTATCGTGAATTGCGCGGCCTATACTGCTGTTGACAGGGCTGAGGAAGAGCCCGGGGCGGCGTTCCAGGTAAACCGTGACGGGTCGTCTGTTCTTGCCGGGGCAGCAAAAGAGCGTAACGCGCTGCTTGTTCATGTTTCGACGGATTATGTGTTCGATGGTAAATCGTTTCTGCCCTACCGTGAAAGCGATCCTGTCAGTCCTCTCGGTGTTTATGGCCGGTCGAAATGGGAAGGTGAAGAGTGTATACGCCGTATAGCGCCTTCTTATATGATACTGCGCACATCATGGCTTTATTCCTCATACGGAAATAATTTCGTCAAGACAATGATGCGCCTGGGCAGGGAACGGGAGCAACTGAACGTTGTGTTCGACCAGGTAGGTACACCGACCTTTGCGGCTGACCTTGCAGCAGCAGTTATCTCGATTCTTGACCGGTATGACTCTGGCCGGGTCTATGCCGAAACCTATCATTATTCAAATGAGGGGGTCTGTTCCTGGTATGATTTTGCAAAGGTAATCATGAAGACGAAAGGTTTGAAATGCACGCTGCTGCCGGTTGAGACCAGCGAGTACCCGACAAAAGCCGAGCGCCCGCATTACAGTGTGCTGCATAAAGGAAAGATCAAGCAGCACTGGGCTCTGGATATCCCGCACTGGCAGGAGTCTCTGGAAAGAATGCTTGGGCAATATTGTTAGATAAACAGTCTTTCATGAATATTCTTGTGACCGGGAGCGGGGGACAGCTTGGTTCGGAGTTCCGGGCATTGTCAGTCCGTTATCCCCGGCACCGTTTTTTCTTTTTCGATCATGCAGGTCTGGATATACGGGACAGGAAGCAGGTGCGTGGTGTAATGGAACAGTGCCGGCCTGCTGTCGTACTCAACTGTGCTGCGTTCACGTCGGTGGACAATGCGGAAGCTGAGCCTGAAAAGGCTTATGAAGTCAACCGGGACGGCGCCGCTGTATTGGCAGAGAATGCAAAGGAGCATGGGGCGCTACTTGTACATATATCTTCCTACTACGTATTTGACGGGTATGCAGGTGTCCCTTACAAAGAGACAGATGAAACAGGTCCGGTCGGGGTTTACGCTTTGTCGAAGTTTCAGGGAGAGGAGTTGATAAGAAATTCAGCTTCGTCGTTTTTGATTATCAGAACAGGCTGGTTATACTCTGCATTTGGAGTGAACTTTGTTAAAACCATGCTTCGCCTTGGCAGGGAACGGGAATCGGTCAAGGTGGTTTTCGACAGGGTCGGAAGCCCTGCGTATGCCGGGGATCTTGCACAGGCCGTCATGAACATTCTGGAGAAGCAGGAGCCGGGAAAGACTTGTGCAGCCACCTATCACCTTGCAAATGAAGGCGTCTGTTCATGGTACGACTTTGCTGTTGCCGTCATGCGGTTTGCAAAGCTGCCTTGCCGGGTGTTGCCGGTTGACAGCTCGGAATTCCCTGTAGCAGGGCCGCGGCCCTGCTACAGCGCTTTGAACAGCAGGGCTATAGCAAAAGATTATGACCTTGATGTTCCTTGGTGGCAGGAATCTCTGGAGAAAATGCTGGAAAGCTGTTGAGTTGTTAATAAACACATAAATATTTTTCAATGCATATACTCATAACAGGAGGAGCGGGGTTTATTGGATCACATGTTGTCCGGCATTTTGTGAACTCCTATCCCGGCTACAGGATTACAAACATCGACAAACTGACTTACGCGGGCAACCTTGAAAACCTGCGGGATCTCGAACAATGCGCGAACTATCATTTTGTGAAAGGTGATATTACCGATGGCGATGCAATGGTCGAATTATTTGTCAGTGAAAAATTTGACGGCGTCATTCATCTTGCAGCCGAGTCGCATGTTGACCGTTCCATTGCCAATCCGACCGAGTTTGTGATGACCAATGTTCTGGGTACGGTGAACCTGCTCAATGCCGCCAGGGCTGCCTGGAAAGAGGGTTTCAACGGGAAGTTGTTCTACCATGTTTCAACCGATGAAGTGTATGGCGCTCTCGGAAGCGAGGGGATGTTTACAGAAACAACATCCTATGATCCTCACAGTCCCTATTCTGCGTCGAAAGCATCTTCGGATCACTTCGTGCGGGCTTATAACGATACCTATGGGCTGCCGGTGGTGATCAGTAATTGTTCCAACAATTACGGACCGTTTCAGTTTCCTGAAAAGCTTATTCCCCTGTTCATCAATAATATTCGCAATAACAAGCCCCTGCCGGTTTATGGAAAGGGCGAGAATGTTAGGGACTGGCTCTGGGTGGTTGATCATGCCCATGCGATTGATGTGATTTATCATAATGGCAGGCAGGGTGAGACCTACAATATCGGAGGGCGGAACGAATGGAGGAATATCGATCTCATCAGGTTGCTTTGCTGCATTATGGACAGGAAACTGGGACGCCCTGAGGGAGAATCGGAGAAGTTGATAACCTGGGTGACCGACCGGGCAGGTCATGATTTCCGTTACGCTATCGACTCCTCGAAGATCCAGCGGGAACTGGGATGGGCTCCTTCACTGCAGTTCGAGGAGGGACTGGAAAAAACCGTTGACTGGTATCTTGAAAGTCAGGAGTGGCTTGACAACGTTACGTCCGGCGAGTATAAGAGCTATTACAGGAAGATGTACGGAGAGTGAGTGGTTTTGTACAGGAACGGTCATATCAGGGTTCATAAGGACCGTTCCCTGTAAAGGTGTTATAAATAGAGGTGCCCATCAGTGATTTTCAAGGGGCATGACGACATCAGACGGAAGCATATCATTAACGTTGTTGGCTGGAATAAAGTATCTGTTGAACGGTGTGCCTTCTGTTTCATTATGCAGGATCCCTCTTGCAGTGCTGGCGGTAAGCATCGCAAGGTGTCCGGCAAGGCCCTTGGGCAGAATGAATTTCCCTTCCTCTTTGTTGCTGAAGAGCTGCCACGACTCCTCGTTAATGGTGAATATACAGGCAACCTCTATTTCAATGAAGTTTTTTTCGTTCTGCTGAAAAGTATTTTTGTAGAGTACCTTTACGAAGTTTCTGTTCGTGTCGATACCGAAATTCAATCCTGTATTGATCTTTGCCGGTTTACCTTCCTCGAAAGAATCCGGTGTGAGATCGATGTTTTCAGTGATAATTCGTACCAGAGCAAAATTAACGCGATGCGATGCTTTTTCAGGCATGTTTTCAGTGACCGTTTGAGATGTTCATGAGAAGAAAAAAGAATCAGCTGCCGTAATCACAGCCGATTCATTATTTTCAAGAAAATAATACAATAATTAATTATCCGTTTATGATTATTCCAGTAATACTCAGCGGAGGGTCGGGCACCCGTCTGTGGCCACTGTCGAGAGCGCAGCACCCCAAGCAGCTTCTTCCTCTTGCCGGAGAGCTGACCATGCTTCAGGAAACCGTGGCACGGCTTGATGCTGTTGCCGGCACAGGTCCGGTATTTTGTATCTGCAATGAAGAACACCGGTTCATGGTTGCCGAGCAACTGAAGCAGGTAGCGGATGCCGTAGGGGGAATTATTCTGGAGCCGGCAGGGCGTAATACGGCCCCGGCGGCAGCTGTTGCAGCATTACGGGTGCAGCAGGAGTTTCCCGACGCGACATTGCTGATTCTTCCGGCGGATCATGTGATCCGGAATAACGATGCCTTTGCAAAGGCAGTGGCTCTTGGCCTGGAGGCTGCGGATACCGGCGCGCTTGTGACGTTCGGTGTCGTTCCCGATGTGCCGGAAACCGGGTACGGCTACATCAGGGCTTCTGTGAAAGGGGGGGAGGGAGAGAAAAACAACGCATTTTTTTCTGTCGAGGAATTTGTCGAAAAGCCCGACCGCGAGACGGCGGAACGGTATGTAAATTCAGGGCACTATTTCTGGAACAGCGGGATGTTTTTGTTCAGTGCATCACGGTACCTTGAAGAGCTGGGGGAACATGCACCTGAAATGCTCGAAGCCTGTAGGACGGCTCTGGAAAAAGCGGTGGTCGATCTTGATTTTCTGAGGCTCGACAGGGAAACGTTTACCGCATGTCCATCGGACTCCATAGACTATGCCGTGATGGAGAAGACTTCCCGGGCGGCAGTGGTGCCCCTCGATGCAGGATGGAGCGACGTTGGGGCCTGGTCGGCGCTGTGGGGAGTAAAGGAGCGTGACGTATCGGGTAATGTGACGAAAGGGGATGTTCTTCTGCATGATGTACGGAACAGTTTTATTCATGCTTCGAACCGTCTTGTGGCTGCAGTCGGGCTTGATGAACATGTTATTGTGGAGACAGCCGATGCTGTACTGGTCGCTTCGAAAGACAGGGTACAGGATGTCAAAAAGATTGTGGAGCGGTTGAAAGGTGAGGGACGTAGCGAGGCACGCAGCCACCTGCGGGTATGCCGTCCCTGGGGATCGTATGAAACAATTGACTTGTCGGACCGTTTTCAGGTGAAGCGTATCATTGTTAACCCGGGAGCCGCATTATCTTTACAAAAGCATTTTCATCGGGCTGAACACTGGGTTATAGTCAAGGGAACAGCATCGATTACAGTTGGGGAGAAAGATGTTGTCCTGAGAGAAGATCAGTCGACCTATATCCCTATCGGTACTTTGCACCGCCTGGAAAATCCGGGGAAAATACCGCTTGAACTGATCGAGGTCCAGACCGGAAGCTATCTTGGTGAAGACGACATTGTGCGCTTTGAGGATAAATACGGCAGAGGGGCGCCGGAGAGCTGATATTAAGAACCGCTCCGGTTTTGAATGCTTGTAGAAATGTTTTAATTTCAATTTATTGTAACAATACGGGTATTGATATAAAATCTAAACACTGTGGCATATGGCAGAAGAAATGAAATCGCAGCAGCAAGATGGCGGAAGCCAGAACGTTAAAGGGGATTTTTCTACAATCCTTTTAGGCGTAGGCAACCTTCTTGATACGACACTTACTCCGATCGGCAATGCGCTTGTTCAGGCTCTGGAGTCTGCGAACAGTGTTGCGCAACAGATACTTGAAGGTATCAGCAAGTCCCTCAACAACAATCAGGGAAACCAGTAATTGGACTGATCTGTTTGATAAGCCTGTTACAGCTGGGCGTTATAATTGTAGTTTCTCAAGGCAAGCCTTTTACCTGATAAAGGCTTGCCTTTCGTATTTCCTGACTAAGGCGGTACGATTGTATATTGCATGCTGTTCTTGTATATTCCTGCCTGAATTGTGCAAGGTTCCATTATCCTTCTTACTGACCACGGAGAGCAATGTCTGATAAATTTCCTGAGTATCCCGCCGGAGTATCATACAGCAGCGTTGAGGCTGAGGTTTTACAGTTCTGGAAAGAGCATGATATTTTTCGAAAAAGTCTCGACAAGCCGGGTGACGAAGTATTCTCGTTTTATGAAGGTCCACCGACGGTAAACGGCAAGCCGGGAGTGCATCATGTTTTCAGCAGAACGATCAAGGATATTGTCTGCCGTTTCAAATCGATGCAGGGTTACAAGGTTCCGCGCAAGGCAGGGTGGGATACGCACGGTCTGCCGGTTGAGATTTCAGTCGAGAAAAAGCTCGGGTTGAAAAGCAAGGCTCAGGTAGAGGAGTATGGTGCCGGTGAATTCAATGCTGAAGCGAAAGACCTTGTCTATCATCATATCGAGGATAACCGTGAAGGGTGGGGCAGGTTGACTGAGCTGATGGGATACTGGGTGGATATGGACGATCCTTATATTACCTGCACCAATGACTATATAGAATCTGTCTGGTGGGCACTGAAGACGATTTTTGACAAAGGCCTTGTTTATAAGGATTACAAGATTGTTCCGCAGGACCCGAAATCGGAAACGGTGCTGAGTTCACACGAACTCGCCCTCGGATATAAAGAGGTAAAGGACCCGAGCATCTATGTGAAATTCAAGGTGAGGGACGCCGATGAATATCTGCTGGTATGGACGACTACCCCGTGGACGCTGATTTCAAACGTTGCGCTGTGCGTCGGGCCGGAGGTGGAGTATGTGAAGGCAAGAACACCGGATGGAGAAGTCTATATTCTGGCGAAGTCCCGCTTGCAGGTGCTCGAGCAGATGTTGGGCGAGGGCGAGGAACTGGTTCTTCTCGACTCTTTCAGCGGAAGCCTTCTGGCGGGCATCGAATACGAGCCGCTTTTTATCTGGGCGCAGCCTGAGAAACCCTGCTGGTTTGTTGCCGAGGGTGACTTTGTTTCGACCGGGGAGGGTACGGGTATCGTGCATATCGCTCCGGCATTCGGCGCTGACGACTATGAACTGTCAAAAACATATGATCTTCCGATGCTGCAGCCGGTGGCGCGCAACGGTTGCTTTACGGCTGATGTTCCCGAATATGAGGGACTGTTTTTCAAGGATGTCGATCCTCTGGTTATCCGGCGGCTGAAAGAGGAAGGAAAGCTTCTCAGAAAGGAAACCATTACCCATACCTATCCGTTTTCCTGGCGTTATGATGTACCGGTGATTTACTATGCGCGGGAGTCCTGGTATATCAGGACGACAAGTATTGCCGACCGGATGGTGGAGCTTAACCGTCATATTAACTGGTGTCCGCCGGAGGTCGGAGCAGGCAGGTTTGGCAACTGGCTCGAAGAGAACAAGGACTGGGCGCTGTCGCGTGAGCGTTTCTGGGGAACACCGCTGCCAATATGGGTTACGGAGGATTTCGAAATCGGGGACGGTCCTGATTCGGGCAAGGTTTTTGCTGTCGGGTCGGTTGAGGAACTGGAAAAAGGCTTTATCGATATCGACGGTAAACAGCACCGGCTCGGAGACGCACTTGCCGAAGGTCTGGTGGAGCTCGATCTGCACAAGCCTTTTGTTGACAGGATATATTTCATGAGGGACGGGGTGAGATTCAACCGCACTCCTGAGCTGATCGATGTATGGTTCGACAGTGGTTCCATGCCGTTTGCCCAGTTGCATTATCCGTTTGAAAACAGGGAGCTTTTCGAAAAAACCTTTCCTGCCGATTTCATCGCGGAGGGAGTCGATCAGACAAGGGGATGGTTCTACACGCTGCATGCCATCGGGACGTTGATTTTCGACAAACCCGCCTACAGCAACCTTGTGGTCAACGGCCACATTCTTGACAGGAATGGCCAGAAGATGTCCAAGTCGAAGGGTAACGTTGTCGATCCGTTTGAAACGATGGAAAAGTACGGTGCCGATTCGCTACGCTGGTATCTTATGCTGTCAAGCCCGCCATGGAGGCCCAAGTCGTTCAATACCGATGAGATAGAAGAGGAGCAGCGAAAATTTTTCCGTGCATTCGTCAACAGCTACAATTTTTTTGTGATGTACGCGAATGTGGACGGGTTTACATATGCCGAAAAGGATGTCCCGGCAAGCGAACGTTCCGAACTGGACCGCTGGGTTATTTCATGCCTCAACTCCCTGATTTCGGGTGTTGAACTGCGGATGCAGCAGTATGATCTTACAGGGGCGATACGGCTGATCAACGATTTTACGGTCGATGACCTGTCGAACTGGTACATCCGTCGCTCAAGGAAACGGTTCTGGAAGGGAGAAATGGGCAGGGACAAGCTTGCGGCTTACCAGACTCTCTATCAGTGCCTTGAGACGATTGCGAAGCTTCTTGCGCCGTATACGCCGTTCATTGCCGACCGGATCTATATGAACCTGAACGGCATAACCGGCAGAGAACCTTGGGAATCAGTACATCTTTGTGAGCTTCCTGTGGTCGATAAAGAGGTGATCGACAAGCCACTGGAACTCCGTATGAAAAAAGCCCAGATTGTAACATCGCTGGTACGGACGATGCGGGAAAGAGCCTCCATAAAGGTTCGTCAACCGTTGCAGCGTATCATGCTCGCGGTTGATAGTGCAGCAGACCGGAGGGAATATGAACTGGTCAGGGATATCATTATCGATGAGGTTAACGTTCAGAAGGTTGAGTACATCGAGGATGAGGGTTCTGTGGTAAGTAAAAAGGCGAAACCTGATTTCAAATCGCTCGGGCCCCGGTACGGTAAAGAGGTGAAAAAGCTCGCCGAAAGCATCAGGCTGCTGACACGCAAGCAAATTTCCACCCTTGAATCTGAAGGCGTACTGACCCTGGAGGTTGAGGGGAAAAGCTATACCATTACCGGCGAGGATGTTACTATAAGCCGTGAAGATATAGAAGGCTGGCTGGTTGCGTCGGATGATGCACACAACGTGATGGTTGCACTTGATACCGGGATGACTCCAGAGCTGGAAATGCTCGGACTTGCAAGAGAGCTGGTAAGCCGGATCCAGGCCCTCAGGAAAGATACCGGTCTGGAAATCACCGACAGAATTACAATACAGATCGCAGGCAGTGAAAAGGTTGTGCATGCGGTTGAAACGAACAGCGAGTATATCAGACAGGAAACGCTTGCCGTGAGACTCGATATTGTTTCGATGGACAGTGTTGCAGGTGGACGTGAAGAGAGCGTAAACGGGGAATTATGCCGTTTAGTTCTTGATAAATCCAAAACCTAATGTTATAATTACCGTGTTTTTACCTGAGTTGTACGGGTCGGTAAATTCAGGCTTTTCAGAAAATATCGTAAACCTTGGTTGCCCTCGTTCCACAACTTTGTTTTACCTTAACAGTTCAACAATTCGCTGAGTTGTCATGATAGTAACAATTGTTTAGCTCAGGTTATATGTTGCAGTGTTTGAACCAGTAAACTGGATAGACCATGCCTAGAAAAAGCACCAGTGCCAGCAAGAGAGAGAAAGAAGCTCCCGAAGGTCCCACAAAGGTCATTCACACCTATTTGTCTGACGAAGAGCTGGAGCATTTCAAGCAGATCCTTCTTAAACGTCGTGAAGAGGTACTGCGTGATCTTGATATTCTGCGTTCGTCCCTTTCCGAAGAGAGCGTGGAGGATTCGATCAATTCAAACTACTCCATGCACATGGCTGATCACGGTACGGAAACCATGGACCGTGAGCAGCGCTTCATGTTTATTGCTCGTGACGAGAAGTATCTGGGGTATATAGACCAGGCTCTCGAGAGAATCAGGAACAAGACCTACGGTGTTTGTGCGAAATCAGGCAAGCCTATTCCAAAAAAGCGTCTCGAGGCGGTTCCTCATACATCCGTCCGGATTGAATTCAAAGAGAACAAAAAGAAAGGTTGAGAGAAAATCAAGTCAAAGGTCAAAAGGCAAAATCAATCAGTCTTTTATAGCCAAAAATCTTCTATAGAGGGATAACGCACTTTTTGCGAAGAATTAAGGATCAAGGAAGGATGAAGACTGCCGCAACTTTTTTGACTTTTTACTTTTTATTTTTGACTTTCCTATTCCCCGCTATCATACTCTTCCTTATCGGTTGTTGCGTCGGTCATGCGTATGGGGTAGTCTCCGGTAAAGCATGCAGTGCAGTAGCTGTGAGTTTCATGCTCAAACCTCGGTGCGCTGTTCAGCAT
>JAKSCY010000374.1 GCA_022360355.1 Chlorobiales bacterium | reverse complement strand
TGGGGTTCGTCAATAAAGAAGATTACAGAGAGGTCGACCGAAGAGAAGTATCACCCAATCCATTGATACCATACCTGTTCACTGTCACCGCAGGAACAGGTACTGTGCTTGCCGCCACAGGAACCGCCGGAGCTTTCCCGGCGCAGCTTTCCCTTACGTATCCACTGTTCCAGCATCGGTTCCAGCGTTTCCGGTGATGTTTTAAAATGTATACAGAGGTCGTTTATCGAAACGACATTCCTGTTTTTCAGATACTCTTTCAGTTCAAGAAGTGACATGACTGCTGTTGTTTTTCGAGGTTCCCTGTAAGACATGTGGGAGTATTCCAAAGGATACTCCCGCAGCGAGCCACTGGTCAGATCTCTTCAGACTGCCGCCCTTTGAGCCACATACCAGCAACAGCCGCCGCAAAAACAGCGAGCATAGCGCCTGTCCAGAGCAATGCCCCGGAAGGATTCGCAGAAAAAGTGCCAAGTTGATAGAATATCACGGCCACGATATATGCCAGACCGGTGGTCCATAACCCTGCGAAAACCGTCCATCCAAGGTTTGTCTCGCGATAAACCGCCGCAATGGCAGCAGCGCAAGGAAAGTAGAGCAGGACAAACAGCAGGTAGGAAAACGCGCCGATCTTGCCGTCGAACAGGTTCACCATAGACCCGAAAATCGAGGCATCGACCTCCTGCTCTTCGGCTGCGGTTTCAGGATCGGAGACATCCCCGATAGAAATGCCGAGCGGATCGAGCGCCGTTCCGGCAAGATCACCCAGGTTCGCTGGAATCGTTTCAAACGACTCGCTGATGCCAGCCCAGAAGTCAAACCCTTCTTCTTCACCGGTACCTTCTCCCTCTTCACCGGCGCCGATCTGAGCATACATCGCATCGAGCGTACCGACAACAGCCTCTTTGGCAAAAACACCTGTGAAGATACCCACGGTTGCCGGCCAGTTGTCTTCGGTAACACCCATCGGTGCAAACGCAGGCGAGATGGTTTTACTGATCGAGGAGAGTACGGACTCTTCAGTATCCTCATTGCCGAACGAACCGTCGGTACCCAGCGAGTTGAGGAAGCTCAGTACCACGATAACCGGGACAAGCACTTTACCGGCACGAATCAGGAATGATTTCAGCCGATCCCAGGTACGCATCAAAACGCCTTTCAACGAAGGAACATGGTAGGGCGGCAGTTCCATCAGAAAATGGCTGGCCTCCCCTTTCAACACGGTGTATTTCAAGACAAGTCCCGTCACCACGGCAAACGCGATACCGATAATGTAGAGCAGAAACACAATGTTCTGTCCGCCAACCGGAAAAAATGCTGCGGCGAACAGTGCGTAGACCGGAAGCCTTGCACCGCAGGACATGAACGGGCTCATCATGATCGTCATGATCCTGTCACGCTGACTTTCTATAGTCCGGGCACCCATAATGGCCGGAACGTTACAGCCGAACCCGACCAGCAACGGAATAAACGCTTTTCCGGGCAGCCCAAGAAAACGCATTCCCCGGTCCATAACAAATGCCGCCCTTGCCATGTAACCCGAGTCTTCGAGAAACGAAAGAAACAGAAACATGAAACCGATAGGAGGGATAAAAGTCGCCATGGTCTGAATACTGCCGCCAAGACCAGATGCCAGAAGTGTAACCAGCCATTCAGGAGTTCCAAGCGGTGTCAGCAGCTCGCTGAGGCCGTCCACGAAAATCGTTCCGGTGAAAATATCGAAAAAGTCGATAAACGCACCGCCAAGATTGATGGTGAACATGAACATCGCATACACGGCAAGCAGGAAAATCGGAATACCCCAGATACGACTGAGAACAACCCTGTCGATTTTGTCGGAAATCGACTCCGAGATTTCCTGTTTTCTCTGAACAACCGCATTGATGACCGAATTGATTGCACGATAGTGATTATCAGCTACTATGATATCGAGATCCTCATCGAGCTCCGCTGACAGCTTTTCCCTTGCCAGAGAAATCTCTGCTCTCAGGTCCGGTCCAACGAGTTTTTCAAGTTGCGAATCACCCTCGAGAAGCTTGACTGCAAGCCATTTCGGATCAGGCTGGCCCGCAATTCCCGAAGAGGCAACCTTTTCGGCAAAAACATTGATTGCAGCGTCGAGGTTTTTCGGGTAACTGACAGGCGAACGGAACTCTTTTCCGCTGCCGACCTCCTGATAGATTGCAATTTTCAGAGCATCTATCCCTTTTTTTCTTGAAGCCACAATCGGAATAACCCTGCATCCGAGTTTTGACTCCAGACCATTAACATCGATTTCAAGACCGCGCTCATCCGCCACATCCATCATGTTCAGCGCAACCAGCACCGGAACATTCATCTCGAGCATGCGGCTTGTGAGATAGAGATTTCTTTCCAGATTCGATGCATCGACGATATTGACAATCAGCCGCGCGTTTCTCGAAAGGATATATTCTCTTGCGATTTTTTCATCAACCGAAGAGGCTGTCATCGAATAAACACCCGGCAGGTCGACAAGTTCTATTTCAAGATCTTCGTGGACAAACGTCCCTGTTTTCCGGTCAACAGTCACGCCCGGCCAGTTACCTGTCTTCTGGTTCAGACCGGTCAGTGCGTTAAACAACGTCGTTTTGCCGCAGTTGGGATTACCGGCCAGAGCTACGACCGCATTCCCAATCCCGGCACCTCCCTGAACAACCTGTTTATCCACTGCCATGGTATCAGGCATTATTATTGTACCTCTTCGACGGTTATTCCCTCGGCATCTTTTTTACGCAACGAGAGCTTGTATTGTCTGATCAATACCTCGACAGGATCACCAAGCGGAGCAATACGGAGCACCTGTATCCGTTCCCCCTTAAGCACGCCCATGTCGATCAGTTTTGATTTCAGCGATCCCGAACATGAAAGTCTGCTTATCCGGGCGCTCTGTCCTGTTTTCAGCTCTGACAGTGTCATGAGTGATTGCTCCTCATTATAATTTTCATTGCCAGCCCGCGCCCCAGGACCATTCTGGTATCCTGGAACTTGATAACGAGCGGACCGTTTCCTTTGTTCTGAACAACGGTTATCTGCTGCCCCTCGTAAAAACCCATTTCACGCAGCCTCGCTGCTCCATTATGATTCAATCCACGTTTACGGCCATGCTGATTGCGGCCTTCATTGATGACACCGGTGATTTCACCGGTGACACCTTCATGCATATCAGATAACGTTTTCATGACAACAGATTTGTGTGAGTCAAAATCCTCCACCAGCGTGCCACTGTCGGCAAAATTGTTGGCATAGGATACGCCGGCTTCACAGGTCAGGGCGCCAGCTCACGTGTTGGTGTGATCTTCACCGGTTTTCCGGACATCTCCTTGTAGGCACTGACCAGCACTTTTACTGCATCGTTTCCCCAACCGAGGGCGGCGGATGATTTCCGGGTTGTTTCACCGAGATCGAGCGTCAGCGGATCGATGAATCAAGATAAGATTAATTCGACTTATTAAAGATAATGCACCAAAGATACCCATATTTGGATTAAATACAAATAAAAACCAAGAAAACTCCGCACTTGGGAAAGGCTCGGCTTGCAGACCTCAAAAAAGGGAAAAATGGGGGAATTGCACGTGAACAGATGAAAAGACCTGTGTCCCGGCTTTGAGGCCCAATGTTGGTAACGTACCGGACTGCCTTCGGTTTCCGCATGGCAATACGTCGGCGCGACAAGCAATCACAAGCTCACTCTTTTACAGCGGCGAGAATATAGCCCGATTTGTCGGAGCCCGTTCTTCGCTCCGTAAAGTCAATAAACCCGGCCGCACGCAGAGCTTCTTCGAGTCGTTCCCTGTCGAGATAGTGCGTCGGGTATCCCAGCGCCCTGGTCATCAGTTCCCTGACGGCTTTCTCTTCTCTTCGTCCGTACCTTGACCCGGAATCCAGATTCTGGGTAACGAAAACCCCGCCGCTTTTCAATCCGTCGCCGATTTTCCGGACAGCAGCCGGCAGATCGTCAGCCAGGATATGAAGCACGAACGACGCGAGAATCAGATCAAACGATCGTTCCGGCAACACGTCGAGACGCAGATCGAAAGGCAGCACGGAAATCCGGTCTCGATACCCGGAATACCGAAACTCTTTGTCGATTACGGCAGCAAGTTTGGGCACTTCGGCAATCACGGCGGAGAGCGAAAGATGCCTGTCCAGCAACGCCGTTGTATAGTGCCCGCGGTTGCCCCCTATATCGCACATCGTTTCAGCCTCCCGGAACCGGTCGAGCCCGGTTATGAACGCCACGGCATCCTGTAACGTACCGCGCAAGGCGAACTGGGCAGGGCCCGACAGAAAACCGCTCCCGGAACCGCCTTCCTGCATGGCCCCCTCCGAAACAGTTTCGTCATGTTTCTTCACATGCTTCTGCAACTGCTTGCGCATCGAAGCGCATGCCGATTCACCGAGCCGTGCCTGCATATCGAGTATACCGCCCTGATAGAACGGCGAAGTCGACACGAGAAACTCTGCCGCCTGCGGAGAGTTGACATAGCAGCCGTCATTGTTGACGATCAGTTTCCTTGCTTCCAGAAAATCGAGCAATGCCTCCAACATCGCCTTGTCGAGAGGAATGTGCCCCGAAATCTGATCCGGAGTCACAGGCGATTCCATGATATCGAAAAGTTTTACGCGAACAGACTCCATAAAGAGTCGCGACGCGATACCGTCGATAAGGGCGCTCTCGATACCGGAAAAATCATGTTCTGGTCTTTGCATGTTCATATCTTCCTCCATTTGTTACATTATTGTTAGCAAACCTAACATCCGTCATAAAAAAAATCAGAACGAACCTTTTTTCTCCTTTACTGTGGAAAGAAACAATGAGAATTTGTTGAGGTTTTTTATAAATGAGTCAAGGAAAAAAGCAGCATCATCGCCAAAATGCTCTTCAAAAACGCCGAATAGC
>JAKSCY010000018.1 GCA_022360355.1 Chlorobiales bacterium | reverse complement strand
GGTGCTGTCATAGCGGAAACCGTAGTTGATCGTCAGTTTGTTGTTTACGCTCCAGCTATCCTGGGCAAATCCGGCAAAACGGCGAATCACCGTGCCGGCATCGGTCAAAGGAACCTGATGGCGCTCAAGGGTTAAATCGCCGTACCAAACCTGCAGGTCGGTGATCTTCATGAAACGGCTGTTCAGGCTGCTTTCGTACTCAAATCCGAACTTGAAGCTGTGACTGCCGCTGAGCTGGTCATTGTAGTAGTTGGTGGTCAGGAGCAGATTGTCACGATTACGGTCGGAAACCGTCATGCGATTTGCGCTGCTGCCCGGCATGTGAACACGATTCAGATAATCAAACATCATCGGCGTTTCACCGGAAGGATCGTTCACCGGTTCGGAACCGTTTTCGCTGATGAAGCGGGCAAAACGGCCCTCAAGGATGATGCTGTCGTTGAGCACGTACGAATGCTGCACCATATAGGTATCGCTGTTCCAGAACGAATCCCAGAGGGATTCGGTCGTATTCACCAGCCACTGATCAATGGGCCAGAAATACTTGTCCGGACTGTTGAAGCGGTCGTAGATGATGCTGGCATAGGTGATGTTGCGATCATCCCAGCGGGAGCTGAGCTTCAGGAAACCGCGTTTCTGAGTGGCGTCATCGATGAAGGGACCATCGGCAAGATCGCGGTCGGTTTCGCTCTTTTTCCAGTTGTAGTTGCCGAAGAACCAGACCATGTCCTGCACAACTGGTCCGCCTAACGCGAAGTTCGGATCCTGAACTTTGGCTGCCGAAGGCACGCTCACTCTTTCGTATTCCGTGGTGTTGTCTCCCACCCATTCTTTGGACTGGAAGAAATAGTTCGCCTCACCGCTGAAATCGTTACCACCGCTTTTGGTGACGACGTTGAGAGAAGCGCCCGTGAAAGCACCATATTCCGCCGGGGCACCGAACAACTGAATGTCGATCTGCTCAACAGCCTCCAGGTTCTGGGTGAAGTTCGGCGTTCCCGTTGCGGGATCGGATACGTTCACACCATCGAAGTTGTAGGCATTACCGGCTTCCTGAACCCCACCAAATCCGGAGTCGTCGGTGAAACCGGCCGACAGGTTCGGCAGTGCCCAGATGTCAGCGGTTTTTGCCTGATTCTGAAGGAATTCCAGATCCAGCTTGTCACTGATGGTGGAACTGGTTTTATCAACGATGGGGGCTTCACCGCTGATAATAATGACATCTTCAAAATCGGCAGTCTGCATGACTTTATCGAGCGTCACGGTCGCATCGAACCCCAGTTCGACATCGCTCTGCTCGATGGTTCTGTAACCATCTTTTTCAAACTTGATCGTATAGGTCCCAATAGGCAGCAAGACGAAACGAAATGTTCCGCGGTCATTGCTGACGGTCATGAGCGACCGTGAAATCAAGGCATCGGAAGAAATGGTCACCTTTACGCCGGGAATCACAGCACCGTCACTTGTCGTGATCGTACCAATGATCCGGCTTTTGTTTTGTGCCATGGCCACCGTGGCCAACAGCAGGATTAATAAGAGTGGAATAATTTTTCTCATAGTAAAAACCTTTATATTTTTGGTTGAACACCAGGACCGGCAACATGCCGATGCAAGAGGAGCGGCCTGCACGTCCGCGTTTAGCGCTGAGTTTCTGCTTGCGGTTCATCCTGTTTCAATATTCAGAAATGCATGCTTCATGCCAATATATTAAATTCTCGTACCTTTTTTCTGGAGTTACATAAATTGTTACCAACACGATTACAGAACTATGTAATTTCTTTTTTTTCAATAGATTAGCAGACAAACAAGAGTCGAGCATAAGTGCTTTTTAATACCTGGAAATGGTAATTATCGCTGGTATTTTTTAATGCATACATTACCATGAATTTAATACGTTTTTTTGATTCAACTTTCAGCGCGCAATATTGTCCGTAACTCGGTCATTGAGCGTTCACAGTCATCTCATTGCAAGGCTAATCGCAGCTATAAAAAAATCTGCGGCCGGTTGCAGGTCGGCC
>JAKSCY010000677.1 GCA_022360355.1 Chlorobiales bacterium | reverse complement strand
GCGATAGAAGAGTATGCAAGCAGCCTTTTGACGTTTTTCTGCCAGAGGGCGACAACGTTGCCATATACCATTGAAGCGACGGACAGGATCATGAGCAGCAACAGCCATTCCGAGCCCGGTGTCAAAGCACCGTTCTCCGGACCGTGCGGCACCGCAACATAGAAAAATCGTATAAGGAGAGCAATGCCTGCCGCCTTCGATGCCACCGACAGGTAAGCGGTAACCGGAATAGGAGCGCCTTCGTACACGTCAGGGCTCCAGAAATGGAACGGAACCGCACCGACTTTGTACCCGATACCAGCAAGAATCATGATCGATGCGATCATCAGCGTCACCGGATCGTAGCCTCTCGACAACAGCACGCTGCTGATTTCCGAGATGTTGGTCTCACCGGTAAGGCCGTAAAGAATCGAAAAACCGTAAATCATCAAACCCGACGATACCGCACCGTACACAAGGTATTTCAGAGAAGCTTCGGTCGAACGTCGTTCACGCTTCAAGTAGCCGGTGAGAACATAGGCAGCGAGACTGACAAGTTCCATCGCAACCAGAATCATCACCAGGTCTGTGGACGATGCCATCATGACCATACCGACAACCATGCCGACAACCAGAACATAGTACTCACCCAAACCTGATGTCCTGCTGTTGAGCTCATCCGACGACATCGAGAGAAGTACGGTGAGTATGCCGGAAAGCACAAAGAAATACTTGAAAAAAATCGCAAACTCATCAATAACATACATGCCGAAAAAGATTTCCTGTCCGGTGATTGCATGCTGTTGCCATATAAACCAGAGACTGCCCGCAAGACCTGTCAGCGATATAATCGAAAGCAGGTGATGTTTTTTCGGCCTGAAGATCAGATCAACCAGAATCAGCACAAGAAAGAGAGCCGAGAGGTATATCTCGGGGAGATAATATGCCGCACTGGACTTCAGCGTCGTAATGATCGCCTGTATTTCAGCACCGGATGGTAGCTCGTACATATTGGTAACGTGAATGTTCTAAAAAACGCTATTCGTAATTCTGACTTTTTGCTTTTTTCTGAGCTTAGTTCACCGCTGTAAGTATAACCGGTGACAAAACCTCGACAAGCCTGTTGATGCTTGAGGTTATCATGCCGAGAACCGGCATCGGATAGACTCCGAGAATAATAATAATTGCAGCAAGCGGCACGAGCATGGTCAGCTCCCTTCCGTCAAGATCGTTTTTGCCTTTCCAGTCATGGAAATGGATCTGTTCGTTACCTTCGGCATCTTTGTGCAACTCATAAACCGCATCGGGGTTCCTTTTACCAAGAAACATTCTTTGCAGAGACCAGAGCAGGTAAGCAGCACCGAACACGATGCCCAGAACGGAAACAATAGCGACGTTTCTTATCAGCTCGGAACTGAACGCCCCGACAAAAACAAGTGCCTCGGAAATAAACCCGCTGAGCCCCGGAAGACCGAGGGAAGCGAACCATGCTATGGTGACAATTCCTGCATAGACCGGCATGTAGGAGGCAAGGCCTCCAAACTTGTCAATCTGGCGTGTATGTGCACGGTCATAGATAACTCCGACAAGAAGGAAAAGCATGGCGGTGATGGTGCCATGATTGAACATCTGATAGAGCGCACCGGTCATACCTTCTGTGTTGTTGGCCGCAAGACCGAGCAGCACATATCCCATATGACTGATCGATGAGTACGCAACAAGCTTCTTGAGATCCGACTGTGCCAGCGCACAGAAAGCACCGTAAATGATATTGATTGCGCCGAAAACGGCAATCACATAGAGCGAAGCCTGGAAAACTTCGGGGAAAAACGGGAAGTTGATCCTCATCATACCGTAAGTACCGAGCTTCAGGAGCACGCCGGCCAGAATTACCGAAATCGGTGTAGGCGCCTCGACATGGGCGTCGGGAAGCCATGTATGGAAAGGAAACATCGGGACTTTGATGGCAAAACCGACAAAAAGCACGATAAACGCTGCATAGCGCCACATGACACTTTCAGGCCCGAAAATAGAGCCCTGAATATAGTTTTCCTGACTGGCCATTGCGACAAGGCTGAAAGTATGGTTGCCCGTAGCCGGATCGATGACACTGAAATAAAGTCCGATCATGACCAGCAGCATGAAAACCGAACCAAACAACGTGTAAAGGAAAAACTTGATTGCCGCATACTCCCTGTTCGGTCCTCCCCATATACCGATAAGGAAGTACATCGGCAGAAGCATGAGTTCCCAGAACACATAAAACAGGAAAAAATCCAGAGCCACAAAACAGCCCATCATCGCCGTGCTGAGAAGATTGAACAGAATGAAGTAGCCTTTTACCTGTTTCTGAATAGTCCAGCTTGAGAGGACCGCGATAATGGAGATCAGTGCCGTCAGCAACACCATGGTAATCGACAGTCCGTCAACACCAAGGAAATATTCGATGTTCAATGTGCCGAAGTTCCCGAGATCCAGAGTGATCCAGGGAAGTCTTTCGACAAACTGGAATGTTCCATCGAGCGAACCGTCTGCGGCAGCAGTGATACCCGGAAGAGAGGGATCATAGCCCTGCCATATGAGAACAGCCAGAACTCCCTGAGCAAGGCCCGCAAGCAATGTTACGATCCTGATGATCTGCTTTTGCGATGACGGCACTGCAAGAATTACGAGGCCGGCTATGATGGGCAGAAAAACAATTAAACTCAGCATCTTCAGTTATCTGTTAGTTTCAGATTAAATAAAAACCTCTCTTTTCGTCTATGACTATGGCATCACCTGTATGAAGTAGTAAACGACATACCCCGTTACTGCTACAAGCGCCATGACAAGATAGGTCTGTACCTTTCCTGTCTGGAGTTTTTTCATCGCAGCTCCGGAAGTCTGCACGAAAAAGGCGGTAAAGTTTACCATGCCGTCAACGACATACTGATCGAAACCGCCGCTTGCCGTGCCGAACCGCCTGACCATGGCACCGACTCCGTTGACAATACCGTCGACAATATTACTGTCAAACCAGGCCAGCAACCTCGATATGAGCAATGAACCTTTGATGACAGTCGCATCATAGATTTCATCCCAGTACCACTTGTTGAACGAATAGAG
>JAKSCY010000287.1 GCA_022360355.1 Chlorobiales bacterium | reverse complement strand
TAAGCCTCCACGCGCTCCATATTTAAGGGCAAAATTCCACTGTCTACTATCAAACCGTCGGGGACCAGTCAACCCTGACCACGGACAGTAGGAGCGCCGAGAGAGTGGGCTCGTCGAACTGCAACCACCTACCGGCCCATGAGTTTTGCGAGCCTATAATACCATTTCTTGGTGCCTGCAAGCAACTTGTACGAAGAGATTCACCGAATACTCATGAATCCGCGTCGACATTCGGATCACACATTGATGGGTGATGAGAAAGAATGGTCTGCAAAGATTCAACGAACGGGACGATCCTTGATCAAACTCGTTCGGGTGGAGTAACTCTTTCCCTCTGATGAGGTATACGTATCGTCGCGATGAGGCTTATGAGTACCATCAGGGCAATGGCCAAGCCCGCCGAATCGATTCCCTCATCGATATCCTTTTGTATCTGCTTCAACTTCTTGTTGTAGCGCCGGATCTCGCGACGATCCGCTCGGCTTGTCTCGTTCGTCACCACCTTGGGAACCGCGGGGTGCGATAGCCGTTCGATCGCGTTAAGCGTCTTTCGATCCGAGGCAATGAGGTCGGTGAACCACAGTTTCTGGGCTTGGTACGCGGTGACCGCGATTACGATGGCCGTTACAATGACCATCGCTAAGCCGGAGCCGACGAAGCGGACCGTGGTCTGTGCGCCTGCCGCTTGGCCGGAGTCGTCCACAGGAATAATCTCCATAATTAGGCTCGATATGGCCGCCAATCCGACGATCCAAGTAAGGCCTAGTACAAACATCGCAGCAGGTATAACCAGTGGAAGGCCCTCAGTGTAAAACGCCGCGACCAGGCTGAGCACAGCCGTCAACTGGAGACCGATGGAGGTAATGCCGATTGTCCTGCGGGAGAAACGAGAAGTGCGCGCGGCAATGCCGCCCGCGAAGATAGCCGCTATTCCTAGTGGGGCCAGCATCAATCCGGTCTTGATTTTGTCGACACCAAGGATGTACTCTGCATAGAGAGAAACCACGAGAATTACAGCGTAGTAGGCGGATGTCGAAAGTGCCATGGCGAGGGTTCCCCACACAAAGCCTGAGATTCGGAACAGACGGGTGTCGAGTACGACGTCGAGCCGCCGCTTGGTACGCCAACGCTCGAGCAGCGTGAACACGATGAGCAAAACCAAGCCGAATCCAAGCAAAATCGCCGTGGGCGACACCATGAACGTCCACGGTCGGCCGAAAAACTCCATTCCCTCGCGCGACCATAGCCAGCCATACCGGCTGCCATGGTGAACTCCGAAAAGAGTCATTCCCAGCGAAGCCACAATCATTATTGACCCTGCGAAATCAAGTGAACGCAGCGATCCGGTCGAGGGGACTACCGGCACAAGCCGATAAGTACCCACTGCAACAACGACGACGAGCGGT
>JAKSCY010000224.1 GCA_022360355.1 Chlorobiales bacterium | reverse complement strand
GCGATCAGGAGAGCTGAAGAGTTGCATGCTTCACTTCGAAATTCTTTTGTCGTGCGTCAGTTTGATAATCCTTCGAATGCAAAGGTTCATGAGAAAACAACCGCGGTTGAGATATTGGCGGATACGGATGAGAAAGTAGATGTTATCGTTGCCGGTGTGGGTACCGGCGGTACGATAACCGGGGTGGCAAGGAAAGTCAAGAAGGTAAAGCCGGCGGTAAAGGTTATTGCGGTTGAACCGGAAAATTGTGCTGTTTTGAGCGGCGAAGCTCCGGGTCCGCATGCCATACAGGGGATAGGCGCAGGATTTATTCCTTCCATAATGGACACGGAGCTTATCGACGATGTCATAACAGTAACGGATGATGAAGCGATGCAGTGGATGCGCCGCATTGTTCGGGATGAGGGAATATTGGCGGGTATTTCATCAGGTGCGGCAGCTTGTGGGACGGCAAAGTACATAAAAAAACACAGGATACAGGATGCGACAATTGTAACCCTGTTTCCCGATACCGGGGAGCGGTATCTGAGCATTACCATGGGGGCGGCTTTAACTAAAATAAAAACAGCATGCAATTGACGATCAACGGTGAAAAAAAAGAGGTGACCCCGGAGACGATGACGGTGACCGAATTATTGGCCCATCAGGGGGTTGAAATGCCGGATATGGTTTCCGTTCAGGTCAATGGAGATTTTCTTGAACGTGAAAAGTTTGACTCGAGGGTTGTCAAAGAAGGCGACGAAGTTGATTTTTTGTACTTCATGGGCGGAGGATGTTCCGGATGAAAGGTTTTACCACAAAGGTCCTGCATACCAGGTATTCCAAAAAGGATGTGCACGGAGCCCTTCGTCCGCCGTTGTATGATTCCGTTGCCTTCGAGTTTGACAACGCTGGTCAGATTCAACAGGCATTCGAGGGGAAGTTGCCCGCCCATACCTACAGCAGGATCTCCAATCCAACCGTGGAGGATTTCGAGCAGAAAATGCGGGTGCTGACCGATTCCCTGGGGGTTATAGCGGTGTCATCCGGGATGGCGGCCATAACGAATGTGATGCTTGCTCTCTGTTCGTCAGGAAGCAATATCGTTTCAAGCCGTCACCTGTTTGGAAACACCATATCGCTGTTTGAAAAGACGCTTGGGGACTGGGGGCTTGAAATACGGTATGCGGATATGAACAATCCCGATTCCATCGAAAGCATGATCGATGAACATACCAGAGCACTGTACCTCGAGTCGATAACCAATCCTCAGCTCGAGGTTGCCGATATTTCCATTGTTTCTCGATGCGCTGAAAAGTCCGGGGTTCCCCTGGTTCTCGACGGGACGTTAACAACACCATTCCTGTTCAGGTCGAGGGATTACAATATTGCGGTGGAGATCATTTCAACAACCAAGTATATTTCAGGTGGTGCCACCGGAGTAGGCGGAGTCATTATCGATAACGGCCGGTTCGACTGGAAAAAATCTCCGAAAATATCACCGCTCACCAGGCAGTATGGACAGTATGCCTTTCTTGCCAAGCTTCGCAGGGAAGTTTTCAGAAATTGCGGTTCCTGCATGGCTCCACACCACGCATGGATGAATACGCTCGGCCTGGAGACTTTGGCATTGCGTATTCAGCAAAGTTGCGATAACGCGATAGAGATCGCCCGGTTTCTTGCCGAACAGGCTAAAGTCAAGGCCGTCAATTATCCGGGGTTGCCAACGTCGGCGTATCATGCAATCGCTTCAGCGCAGTTCAAGGGATGCTTTGGCGGACTGGTTACTTTTGAGCTTGAGGACAAGGAGCAGTGTTTCCGGTTTATCGACAGCCTTGAGATTATTCGAAACGCCACAAACCTCAATGATAATAAAAGCCTGATCATCCATCCCGCTTCGACAATATTTGGTGAATATCCTGTTCAGGAACGTCAGGATATGGGTATTGCTGAAAACATGTTGAGGCTTTCGGTCGGCATAGAAGATCGGGAAGATTTGATAATGGATATTCAAAAGAGTCTGGAGAACATATGATTGATTTTACCCAGTCGCAGCTTGAACGGTACAGCCGCCATATTCTGCTCGATTCCGTCGGCGTCGAAGGACAACAGAAGTTGCTGAATTCCAGGGTGCTGATAATCGGTGCGGGAGGGCTGGGAGCGCCCGCGGCGATGTATTGCGCTGCTGCCGGTATCGGTACGATAGGCATTGTTGATGC
>JAKSCY010000178.1 GCA_022360355.1 Chlorobiales bacterium | reverse complement strand
CCTCCTCCTATAGCAAAGCCGGAAGCACCCAAGCCGGTTCAGAAGGTTGCTCCTCCCAAAGCCGAAGCGCCTTCAAATGTGGGCAAGATCAAAAAGGTGAAAAAGGAAGAGGCGCCGCCCGAGCAGACTCTTGCAACCCAGAAAGAAATCAAGCAGGCTATTCAGCAGGGCGGAGCAGACGGAGGTTCTGCAGGAGTTCTCAGCGGACCGGTGTTTGTTGCCTGTGAGGTTATGCCTTCATTTATCAAACAGAAGAAGCCGAGATATCCGGATATGGCTCGCCGTGCGGGTATTGAGGGCAAGGTGTTCGTCAGTGTTTTGATTTCGGAAACCGGCAGGCCTATAAAGGCACAGATCATGAAACGGGTACCGTCTGATCAGACGGTTTTTGATGATTCGGCGATTGAGTGCGTTATGCATTCATCTTACTCTCCGGGTATCCAGAACGGTTCTCCGATAAAGGTGTGGTTAACCGTGCCGATACGCTTCACGCTGAGATAAAAGGCAAAAGAACCGTTCGCGGCGGTTTTACGAGACCTTGTTGAGAAGTAGCTATTCTAATCAGCAATCAGGTTCTTTTCCGGTAGAGCAGCGCGAAAAGAATCCAGGCATAGGCTCCCACCAGAGTTACCGGTGCGATATTCAGTGAGAAAAAACCCTTCGCGCTGTTTTCAAGATACATAATACTGTAGCTGAGGGCGATAACAGCAACACCGATGCCGAGAAACAGGTAATTGGTTCTGCCCAGAGGCATGGAAACCGTTTTTTTTGTGCCGGTTTTATGTTTCTTCACTGAAGATTTCATCGAGACAGTTGATACATTGTTGTGCTTCTTCACGGCTTGCGGTCAGAGGAGGAAGGAGCCTGACGACATCACCGCTTGTTGCATTGACGAGTACCTTTTTTTTCAACGCTTCCTGAACATAATATGATGCGTCTCGGTTGACGGTAATCCCGATCATCAAACCGTACTGGCGAATTTCCTTTATTTGTGAATACTTGACAGCAAGTGCATCAAGAGCCTGCTTTATCCACTTTCCGGTTTCAACAGCTTGTTCCATGAGGTTGTCCTTATAAATAGCGTCAACAAGCGCAAGACCTGCTGCACAGGCTACCGGGTTTCCTCCGAAAGTCGTGCCGTGGTTGCCTGCGGCGAAGACATCCTCGACTTTGCTGCTGCCGATAACGGCTGAAAGCGGCAGGCCGCCGCCGATCGGCTTTGCAAGGCAGACCAGGTCGGGGGAGATATCGAAATGCATGTAACTGAAAAACTTGCCTGTTCTGCCGCATCCTGCCTGGATTTCGTCGGCAACAAGCAGAAAATCATGTTTTTCCCGAAGCGTTTTCAGGACATTGATGAACTCATGGGAAACCGTGTGAATTCCCCCTTCTCCCTGAACAAACTCGACGAATACGGCAGCGGTTTTGTCGCTGACCTTTGCTTTCAGGTCGCTGGTATCATTGAATGAAACATTTGCAGTTCCGGGAAGAAGGGGGTCGTAACCGTCGAGATATTTTGGTTTTGCGGTTAATGACATCGCCCCGTAGGTTCTTCCGTGAAAACAGTTTGAGAGAGAGAGGATTTCCTTTTTGTCTGCTTTGCCTGACAAAAAGGCCCACTTTCTTGAAAGCTTTATGGCTGCTTCGATCGCTTCGGTGCCGCTGTTGGCAAAAAAAACCTTGGACAGGCCCGAGATTTCAAGAAGCTTTCCTGCAAGTTTGAATTGCGGCTCGAGCATAAACAGATTCGATGCATGAATCACTTTTTCCGCCTGTTCCCTGATTGCCCCGACAATTCTGCTGTCGCCGTAGCCGAGGGCGTTGACGCCGATACCCGAGATCATGTCGAGATACCGTGATCCGTCGGTACTGTAGAGATATGTGCCCTCTCCGTGAGTGATGGCAAGAGGGAGACGTGCATAGTTATGAAAAAACAGTTGTTTTTCCATTTCGTTATTTATGTCGCAAGTCATAATACTGCATGATGTTGGTCGCTTGAACCCGGTTTTTCGTAAAATTTTACCATGCCTGGAAATCTGTTCGGCACCAGCTCACTGTCTGCGGCAGCCCGAAATGCTGCTCCAAAGCCTCCAAAGGCCGTAGGAACCCGTCAAGGCGGCAATGATGTACAGGTCCTGGCGTGGTGCTCCCTGCGGGAGTTCAAGGAAAAAGGCTATATAAAAAGCCAGCCCAAGAAATATAAACGACGAAAATAATTGTATCACATTTTTCGTCGAGCAATTACTGAACATTCCCGGTCTGTTCCTTGCAGATGACATTTCTCAGCTCTCTTCTGCAGCGGCAGCGTTTTTTTTGTCGGGATAAAACTGCCATTCCTTGTTGACAATGAGACGTGCGCCGTGTCCGAACGTGAAGTATGACCAGCCCCACTGAAGCAGCACGAAAACACGGTGCTTGAACGTTGTGAGGTAGTAGATGTGGACCAGGAGCCAGGTAAGCCATGCAAAGCTGCCGAAAAACTTGAAACTGCCGATTTCCACGATTGCCTTGTTTCGTCCGATGGTTGCCATCTGACCCTTGTCCCGGTATCGGAACGGTTTCCTGTTTCTGCCTCTTACCTCACCGAGAATGTTTTTTCCGATCGCATGTCCCTGCTGCAAAGCAACAGGGGCCATGCCGGGAAGGGGCTGATCCGTATGGTGAGCGAAATGTGCCTGGTCTCCTCCTACAAATATTTCCGGGTAGCCGGGGATACTCAGGTCTTCTTCAACGATGATTCTTCCCGACTGGTCGGTTTCCACACCCATTTTTCTGCCCAGACCGATTGCCCGGACGCCCGCAGCCCAGAGCACGGTTGCAGCTTCAATGCGCTCATTGCCGATCTGGACGCCGTTTGCATCGACGTTGGTTACCATACTGTTTGTCCATACCTGTACACCCAGTTGTTCAAGTGCCCTGGTTGCCTTGCTGGCAAGCTCCGGAGAGAAAGTGCCGAGAATTCTCGGTGCAGCCTCGACAATAAATATTCTTGTAAGTTTCGGGTCGATGTGCTTGTAAAATTTGGAGAGCGTAAAACGACTCATTTCCCCTATGGATCCCGCAAGCTCGACGCCTGTAGGTCCTCCTCCGACAATGACGAAAGTAAGAAGTTTTTTGCGTTCTACGGGATCGGAGGCTCTTTCCGCCGCCTCATAAGCTTCCATGACCCTGCGCCGTATCTCGGTTGCCTGAGCAATGATTTTAAGGCCGGGGGCATGCTGCTCCCACTCTTCGTGACCGAAGTAGTGGTGTTTGACCCCGCATGCAAGGATCAGGTAATCATACGATATCTCGCCGAAATCCGTCTGCAGGATCTTTCTCTCTGCATCGACATTTTCAACGTTCCCTTTGAATACCGTGATGTTTTTATACTTGGCAAGCATGTTTCTCAAAGGCTCGGCAATATCGCCTGCACCCAGAGCCGACATGGCAACCTGATAGAGCAGAGGCTGGAAAAGGTGGTAATTCTTTCTGTCTATGAGGGTGATCCTGACGTCACGTTTGTTGCCCAGTTCTTTTGCTGCATTGATGCCGGCAAAGCCGCCACCAACGATCACGACATGCTTCATCGTTTCGTCCCTGCTGTTTGGTCTGAGTTGATCGGTTTCAGTGCTCTGTTGCAAAACCGGCAGAACCTCTCCAATAGTATAACCTTGAGAAACGGTAACTTTTTCAATATTCAGGGAGTGCCTGGCCGGGTTTTCGCTACTAATTATAGAGTAATTTTCCTAAATAAAAAATTTTACGTCCGGAACCCGTATTTTCTTTTGCGGAAAAAAGCTACCCGATGAGATGGATTGTTTGATCGGGGCTTTTGGTTGGCTCTGTTGTCGTTTCAACCTGCTTTTTGTGCTTTTTGAGGAATATTCTTGACTATTTCACCTGGTTTTTATTTATTAAAGCTATAAAAGTTAGTCAAGATAGTATATTATGTTTTCATTGAGCGCCAAAGCACATTACGGATTAGCGGCCATGCTTGATCTTGCGGACAATTTTGGAAAGGACCGGCTGCAAATCAGGCAGATTGTTGAAGAGAGGGGTATCCCGAAAAATTATCTTGAACAGATTTTTAATCGTCTGGTTAAAAACGGGCTGGTGAAAAGTGTCCGGGGTAACAAGGGAGGATACGAGCTTGCCGATAGTCCGCAGAATGTTATGGTTTTTTCTATTCTCGAAGCACTCGAAGGTCCGCTTGAGATTGTTTCGGAACATGATACGGCAGCGATAAGGCAGACGTTCGGGAATCTTGAAGAGAGTGTCAGAGAGCATTTTTCCATGTCTCTGGAAGAGCTTCTCGTTCAGGAAAAGAGATTTTCACAGAAACAGATCTTCTACATTTAAATTTCAAAGGACTCTGTGGATTGCGATATGCAAAAGACATAACGGAACTTGTGGGTGGGACACCCCTTGTAGAACTGAACAGTGTTTTCGGAGACGATACGAACCGGGTGCTTGCAAAACTTGAGCAGTCTAACCCTTGCGGTTCTGTAAAGGACAGGGCTGCGCTTGCCATGATCAATGATGCTGTTGAAAAGGAAGCGCTTCGCCCCGGGGGGACAATAATCGAGGCTACCAGCGGCAATACGGGAATTGCCCTTGCTTTTATTGCGTCTGCAAGAAAGTACAAGCTCGTAGTTGTGATGCCTGACTCGATGAGTATCGAACGGCGCAAGCTGCTTGCTCTGTTCGGGGCGAGGGTTGAGTTGACGCCTGCGCACCTCGGGATGGAGGGAGCGATCAGGAGAGCTGAAGAGTTGCATGCTTCACTTCGAAATTCTTTTGTCGTGCGTCAGTTTGATAATCCTTCGAATGCAAAGGTTCATGAGAAAACAACCGCGGTTGAGATATTGGCGGATACGGATGAGAAAGTAGAT
>JAKSCY010000617.1 GCA_022360355.1 Chlorobiales bacterium | reverse complement strand
TTCCTGTAATTTTCCGAGGAGAGAAGGTCATCCGGACAGCGAATATTTCCGAAATATCCCGAGGATCCTTTACAGGCGAAAACCTCTCCCGACGGTTCTATACTCAGCTGACAACCAGTAGCCGAACATGTTTTGAAGCCACGTACCTTGTACAGGTCCTTCTGCAGAAGCTGTTGAAAGATCATATGCCAGTAGCCCGTAAGCAGCACCCCTTTTTGTTTGCCATAAAGGTAAACGTCCCAAAGCCTGTCGACAATATCTTCAGCATGATATCTTTCATAAAACTCAGGGTTCAGATCAAGCAGTACTCCTATTTCAAACACATAATGCGCGAGAGCAAAATCAACAAGATCGCTGCCGAAAGCGTCAAACGTCTCGCTCGACAGTACCGCATTAAATGCAACCCGGTTATAGTACTTGTTGAGCAATGACAAGCCGCGCTCAACAAGATCACCACTGTCTTTGCCGTTAGTGCAGCACCGCTGTTTACCCGAAGGCGAATCAAAACTTACTATAACCGAAACCTTGTATTTCTTGCAGTATTCCGCTATTTCTTCCGTAATCAACGAACCGTTGGTCACTATACTGTAACGTATCTCCAGTCCCTGCTCTTCACCTGCTCCAAAATATTCCAGCACCGACTTCATCACCTTCCAGTTTATCAGGGGTTCACCTCCGAAAAACTGAACGGACAAAGCTGTCTTGCCATTTTGCCTGGCAAGGGCTATAACCCTTTCAAGATAAACGCGGGCATCATCTGAGCGCATTACCCTGTTATCTTTTGAAGCCTGGGCTTTAACTCTCTCCTCGGAAGAATAAATACTCTCGACGAAGCAGTACTCACACCGAAAATTACAAAGATTGGTCAGCACGAGCTGCACAACCCCCACCTGAGATCCTTTATGCAGGTTCTTGCCTACCTTCTCAAGGTGATGCTCCAGTCTTGAGGACTCTTTGGAATCCTGCTCAACCAGAAAACCTTTTTCCTCAAAATGCCGCACAAACGATCCTATGTGAAGCTCATCAACAGCAATGTCTTCCCCGACCACATCAGAAATTGATTTCGGAGTCCGAAACACCTCAAACAACCGGCGAATATTCCCGTCAACGATGCATAATCCTCCGTAAAGTGAGTGATAAAGAGCAAAACCATCATGCCTTGGAACAATTCGCAGGTATTTTGATGTCCGGAGCTTGCGACACATTTTCATGGAGAATCCTTAACGTCCTGCAAGGTAATGAACATCAACATCGGTTGAGTGCACATTCTCTATAAGCCTTTTTGTTATACCCTTATACACTTCACACGAACTTTTTTCGATTATGTCGGTCCTGTGATATTTCTTTTCCAATGCACCCATGCATACACCCGAACAGAACCCCTCTATCTCACAACCCTCACATCCGGGAGCATTGCGATATACCTGCATGGCATATTGTCTGTATTTTTCCGACGACAACACAGCGTCCGGTTGAGAAATATGCCCAAGGTAACCCGAACAGCATTTGCATATAAAAACATGCCCCTCCGGTTCAACGCTTACCTTACAACCTGTTGCAGGGCAGGTTTTATAGCCGGAAAGAAGATTAATCGGCTGCCTCCCGACAATCTGACTGAAAATCTGATACCAGTAACCAACGACCGGAACCCCCTGCAAACGACCATACTCATACGTCAGCCACAGTTCCTCGACAACCTTTTCCCTTTGGCTGCTCTTGCTGTAAAAGGCGAGGTCAAGGTCGAGAATCAACCCAACCATGGCTATACCATGCTCTCTGGCAACATCTATCAACGCCTTCCCGTCATAGCTGCCGATTGTCTCTTTTGAAATCACTGAATTAAAGGTTACCCAATTACCATGTTTTTTCAGGATCTCGAGATTTTCCCTTACACGATCACTCCCTTTCTCCCTGTGAACAACAGCATGCCCATGAGGACCCGGTGCATCAAAACTTACAGTAACGGTTACATTATATTTACCGAACAGCTCTGCCATCTCTTCGGTAATTAGAGAACCATTCGTCGTTACGCTGTACAACAATTCTACATTGTCCGAACTCCTGTTCTGAAACGTTTCAAGTACACGTTTTATAAGATCCCAGTTCATCAAAGGCTCTCCACCAAAAAACTCGATGTTGAGCTGACTGCCGCCGTTCTTTCCAAGAATGCCGAGCAGTCCCTCAATCGCCTGCTTCGCAACGTCAAAAGTCATCATCATATTCTCCGAACGGTGCTGCAAAATCTCCCGCTCTTCGGATTCATACATCGTATCGACAAAACAATACTTGCAGTTGAAATTGCAGGTATTGGCAACCACAAGCTGAAGCACACGAAGCAGATAGCCCTTTTCATACCGCTGTTCACGCCTCGCCGCATCATTTCTTACCGGTTCATACTCATCACAGCCATCAGTGACCAAAAAGTCCCGCATCCGCAGATCATGGACATATGACCAGATAACGGAATCATCGTAAGTACCGAACTTTTTTACAGCCTTGTCGATAGAACAACCCCCATCAAATGACTCCAGTACCGCTTTTCCCTCGGCATCGACAAGCATGAGATTACCGTACAGCGAGTGATAGACCGCGAAGTCCTTCCTGCGGGGAACAATTTGAAGATATTTCGATACTTTTAGCTTGTGCATCCCATGAAACGATCATTACTGAAACCCGTGCGAACAAAAAAGAGACTGGAAGCTTCCTGCTTGTTTTTCCAGTCTCCTGAAACGATTAGCCGATCACTACCGGTCAACGACCTGTTGCACCGATTGTCCCGGCGATGTCAACCATTGTACCGCCAATGGTTCCTCCGATAGTACCTCCTATGGTACCTCCTATCGTTCCGCCGGTTACACCGCCTATTGTTCCCCCTATTGTGCCGCCGACAGGAACCATGCCGCCTGCTCTCAACAGTTCAGCATCGATTTTTGCCAGTTCCAGACAGAGTTCCTGAATTTGCAGGGCAACATCAATTTTTCGATCGTTTAACGATTTGACCTTTGCTTCATTGACTTTCGCCATAGTACCCTCCTGTTGTTTCGATGATTATGGTGATTACATCCTGTATGGAAATCCACACAGAAAAATTTCCGCTTACAACATCAAACCGGCAATAAAGCCTGACAACCGGACTTCATAACTGCCTGCACTACGCGTTCAGCAAAAACGCCATTGCGTTTCGTATGTTACTACGGAAAAACAGGGAAAGAGTCCTGAACCATTGTATCGATCCAGGGGAGAAAGAATAGTTCAGGTACTGAGGGAAATTATTCTTCGTGTAAATTTAGCGAATTTCGAGCAACTTCCACAAACAATGTGAAGCGGAATTGCAAAAAAGAAACCCCTACGCAAACAACCCGTCCATCGGCACAATGGGCAGAGGCGTTGGCTTTACCCCTTCCTTCCGGCAAATAGCGTTCACCGCAAGACGGCCGGTAAAAACCGCCGCTTCCATCAGAAAAACAGG
>JAKSCY010000608.1 GCA_022360355.1 Chlorobiales bacterium | reverse complement strand
TCTTTTTATTGCATAACTCACCGCGCCACGATTTTTTTGATAATATTTTTTCCCACATCTGCTTGTATATTTTTTGGGATATGGTACCGCTTTGAAGAATTCGGGGGTTTTTACCGAGAGCCTCTTCTTTTGAATAGCCTGTCATTGTGCAGAATTTATCATTCACGTATTCAATTCGCCCGTCAGGATCCGTAATCACAATGGACACCGGGCTTTGTTCCATTGCGAAATTCAATCGTTGAATGGTTTCACCTGACTTTTTCAATTCAGTCAGCAGACGGTGCCGTTCAATTGAATAAAGCAGTGTCCGGGCAATGGCACCGTTTGAATTACCCCCTTTGAAAATATAATCCTGTGCACCCAGCTGTACCGCCTCTATCCCCAGCTCAGGGTCTTTTTGGCCCGTCATGACCACCACTGGAATTTCAGGGTGTTCTTGCCCAAATTTTCTATACGTCTCCAGCCCAAAGCTGTCCGGTAGATTCAGGTCAATGATCGCCACATCGATGCTTATTTTTCTCACCAGCTCAATGGCTTCAGCCAGTCTTGAACAATGGGATATCTCAACCTTTATCCTATCAGATGATTCAAGCGTCTCTTTCAGCAGAAAGAAATCATCCGGATTATCTTCCAGTATCAGCAGCTTGATTTTGCCCATCACACTGTTTTTCTCCGACGAATAAAATCTTAAACAAGCGTATTATTTCTATTTTTGTACAGGCTATGCACTTGGTTTTCTTTCAGGGATCGTAATCTTTGTTTTTAAAATGGTTGTCATTACCAAACATAATAGCAGAAATGGACGTGATCATGAAGTAAAATATAGCCATTACTGCGAAAGCGGGAAGCGTTCAGAACCGGGATATATGCTGCATAAGAAATGCAGCTGTCTTTTTCCTGAAAAATCCCTACTGGAAAAAAGAGAAACTGACATGAGATTGTTCATCGTAATATAAACGACATATCTGATGAAGACGGACAACAAATCATTCTTTCTAACGGCGAAGCG
>JAKSCY010000035.1 GCA_022360355.1 Chlorobiales bacterium | reverse complement strand
TTCTTCCTGACCCTTTTCGGTTTTTCAATCAACCTGCTGACCCTGTTCGCGCTTGTTCTCGCAATCGGCATTGTGGTCGATGATGCCATCGTTGTTGTCGAAGCTGTTCATGCAAGGATGGAGCAGCAGCATCTTCCGGCAAGGGTCGCCACACACCAGGTTATGCGGGAGATAACCGGTGTGATTATATCCACTACGCTTGTTATAGCTTCGGTCTTCCTTCCCGTTGGTTTTCTCGGTGGTTCGATCGGGATGTTTTATCGCCAGTTTGCCTTTACGCTGGTAACAGCAGTTCTGATATCGACTGTCAATGCATTGACGCTCAGTCCGGCACTCTGTGCGTTGTTTCTTACGAAGGGCGGTGAAGGAGAGGAAAACCTGGGCTGGTTCAAACGTTTCGAGCAGCGTCTTTTCAGGGGATTCAATGCCGGTTTTTCATTGGTGGCCGAACGCTATGTCGGCACTCTCAAGGTACTCATCCGCAAAAAATGGGTAAGCCTTGGCGGGCTTGCCGCGGTCTCCGGGCTTGCATTCTGGATGGCGGCCTCCGCGCCAACCGGCTTTATTCCTGACGAAGACAGCGGCTTCTTTATTCTCTCAGCATCGCTTCCTCCCGGGGCGTCGCTTGACCGGACAATGCAAACCCTTGACAAGGTCGAGACCATTTTGCAGGCAGAAGAGAGCGTTAACGACGTCATTTCGGTCGCAGGTTATGACCTGATAGCCGGAGCAAGTTCCCCTTCCGCTGGTGTTGTTTTTGCCAGCCTCAAGGACCCGGAAGAGCGCGGCAGGGTGAAAAATATCGGCGCCATCATGGGCGGGGTATCGCAAAAGCTTGCATCGATCAGCGAAGGAGCCTTTTTCCCCTTCCAGCCCCCTACCGTTCCCGGGTTCGGTAATGTGGGGGGGCTTGAGATGGTTTTACAGGACAGGACATCCGGCAGCCTGGAAAAGTTCGGGGAAACGGCCAACGGTTTTATAGGAGCGCTGATGGCCCGCCCGGAAATCGCTTTTGCCTTTACCACGTTCAATACCGGATATCCGCAATACGAGCTGGTGGTGGACGACGTAAAATCGAGCCAGCTCGGCGTTCGCGTCGATGAACTGCTCAGGGTCATGCAGGCGTATTACGGCAGTTTCCAGGTATCGGATTTCAACCGGTTCGGCAAATACTACAGGGTTATTGTTCAGGCAGAGGCAGAAGACCGCAGAGATCCCTCTTCGCTTGAAGGTGTGTTCGTAAAAAATGCAATGGGGGAGATGGTCCCCATGAATTCGCTGGTAAGCCTGAAAAAAGTTTACGGTCCCGAGACTGTAAATCATTTCAATCTCTTTAATGCATTGACCGTCAATGCCGTTGTTTCTCCGGGATATACCACCGGTCAGGCTATC
>JAKSCY010000219.1 GCA_022360355.1 Chlorobiales bacterium | reverse complement strand
TCATCGAAAAACCGCTCCAGCACGATATCCGTCTGGGTGGGCAATACGCCCAAGGCAGCCTTGGCGGCCGCCAAATATTCCACCAATTGTTCGCTGGCAGCCGGCTCAAGATTCAGTTCCGCCTCCAGCCACCGGCGCGCTGCTTCCATTCCCTGGCCGAGTCTCTCGTCGATCGTGTACCGCAATCTCGAAACGGAGGCGGACAATTCGTCCGTGCGGCCGGGCGCCTCGCCGAACCAAAACGGAATATTCGGTGGTTGGCCTTTGGCGTCCTCCACCAAAACCTTGCCCAAATCCACTTTTAGAATCCGATAAGAGGTATTGCCGAGCTGGAAGATATCGCCCGGCAAACTCTCGAACGCGAAGTCTTCGTTCAGGGTACCCACCTGGATTTCCTGGGGCAGCAGGACTACGTCGTAATCAAATTGATCGGGGATGGCACCACCGTTGGTTATCGCCATGAGCCGCGTGCCCCGGCGAGCTCGCACCCGACCGTTGACCGCATCCAAATGAATCAGTGCACCCCGGCGGCCACGCCGAGTGGCGAAGCCGTCGGCCAGCATTCCGATGAGCCGGTCGAAAGTTTCTCTACCCAGTTCACGGTAGGGCCACGCGCGACGAAGCCGGACGAATAATTCGTCTGTCTCCCACTCCTGCGCACCTAGCTCAGCCACGATTTGCTGAGCCAACACATCTAGCGCGGGGCCAACGATCTGTACGGTGTCCAATTCACTCCGGCGAACGGCATCCAGCAGCGCCGTGCATTCCACCAGCTCATCCCGGGACAGGGGAAACAGCCGGCCTTTAGGCAGTGCATCCACGCCGTGTCCGGAACGCCCGACCCGTTGCAGGAAGGTGGCAATGCCCCGGGGCGAACCAAGCTGGCAGGTGAGATCCACATCGCCGATATCGATACCCAACTCAAGAGACGCCGTCGCCACCAGCGCCTTGAGCTGACCGGACTTCAGGCGTTGTTCCGCATCGAGCCGGTGCTCCCGGGACAGGCTGCCGTGATGAGCCGTGACCGACGCTTCATCCAAACGTTCGGCCAGATGGCGAGCCACCCGTTCCGCCAGTCGCCGGGTGTTCACGAAAATCAGTGTGGACCTGTGCGCCCGCACCAATTCCGCCAGGCGATCGTAAATCTCGGTCCAGACTTCCGATGCCATGACCGGTTGCAATGGAGAACGCGGTAATTCCAGAGCGAGATC
>JAKSCY010000701.1 GCA_022360355.1 Chlorobiales bacterium | reverse complement strand
GAGCACGTTGTAAATGAGTTAAAAAAGCTTAAGAAATTGGGTGTTGAATGGGTTGAACTGCATTCTGATAACCTGACTCATAACAGAAAATATGCATTTGAGTTATTCGAAGCCTTAGCATCACTTAATATGAACTTCTATGGTGAAACAACCATATTGATCGCCATGGATAAAGCTTTGCTTGAGGCAGCTCAAAAGGCTGGTGTTAAAACCTTATTATTTGGTATTGAAACACCATCGGAGGAAGCATTAAAGGAACAGGGAAAAGACTTTGTAAAACCATCCCAAATAAAAGAATACGTTCAGATTGTAAAAGATCATGGGATTGAAGTAGTTGGTGATTTTCTGTTTGGCTTTGATGCCCATGACACCGGTATATTCGAACAAACCACCAATTTTATTAGGGAGGTAGGTGTTGATACAGCTTATCCACACCTAATGATCCCGTTTCCTGGATCAGAAACCTATAAGAAGCTGGATAATGAAGGACGTATTTTAAGTAAAGACTGGTCGAAATACGATGGTAGTCATGCAGTTTACCAACCCGCAAAGATGAGCCCCGAAGAGTTGGAAATCGGTACCTGGGAGGTCGATAGAAAAATTAATAAATGGAATAGCCAGAAAAAACCTACCGCTCCCAACCTAAAGGACACGACTCCAAAAGCCGGCAGTAATCTATTAAGAAAATCCACATCTTTTAAATGGAAAACCTTTATAGCATTACTATTACTACCTCCTGCCATATACTTTAATTACGCCAACTTCTACTTTGCTGCTCTGTTTCTGTTCTGGAGTATTCACGGCATCAAAAAAGGACACACATTCTTTCTGGATGATTTCGATAAAAAAGAAACACCTTTTATGTTCTGGCTCATTTCAATTCTTTGGTTATTGCTATCGTTATGGAGCTTATTTTATTCCGAACCGGTATTAATGTGGCTATACTATGCTTATTAAACAGGTTATAAAGCCATATCGCGGACGCCTTTCTTTAACATTGCTGCTGATCATTGTTGAAGCATTGCTAGGTATATTATTTCCATTATTCATCGGTAAAGCTATTGATGGTATTATCAATCAGGAGTTAATGTACTTTTGGCAGTTGGCAGTGCTTGGTCTCCTGCTCATCATCATTGGGGGTAGCCGACGCTTATTTGATTCGCGCTTTTATGCCAAAGTATATGTCCGGCTTAGTCGCGCAACAATAAATAAGATGGAGTCGTCAGATAATTCCATTAAAACAGCTCGTTTGAATATGCTGGCCGAGATGGTGAATTTTGCCGAGAATCAATTACCAGAAATCATTCAACACAGCATTGGCTTAGTAGCAGTCGCTTCTATAATCGGTTTCCTTAACTTTCAAATATTCATAGGCGCTTTAATCTGTGGCTTTATAGTGTTAGGTCTGTACTTGTTAAGCAGTAAAAAAACACTTCGCTACAATGCTGAATTTAACAATGAGCTCGAATCCCAGGTAAATGTGATCGATAGCAAAAGGCAGTCTGCTTTAAAACTTCATTTACTTAAACTCATGAAGTGGAACATCCGGCTGTCTGATCTTGAAACAATCAACTATTCAGGTAGCTGGATAATTATGCTCGTGCTATTAATGGCATCAATATATGTTTCGGTATCGGGAGATAACATACAGTACGGGGCTTTACTTGCCTCGATCATGTATGTTTATCAATTTATTGAAAGCATGGTGAGCTTACCGCTTTATTATCAGCAATGGCTTAGATTGTATGAAATAACAGATCGGATACGAACTGTTTAATACCATTCCTGCATTTTGATCTAAGTCAAAAGAGATTGAGCAGATAACAGGTATTTTTACACTGAATTAAAATAACAATAGTTCGTTAAGTTTTTGTAAATTATTAATTGTCAGAAGCTCATTTTTTTTACGCCATGTGAATCGTCTTAAGTCTTATATCTT
>JAKSCY010000355.1 GCA_022360355.1 Chlorobiales bacterium | reverse complement strand
CCTGACCCGAAAGCTCCGCAAAACTGTCGGCAAAGGTTTCGACGCTGATCTGTTCGGACTGCTGTCCGCCGGACTGCCGGTGATAGACTTTGACGGCTGGTGCCTGATGAAGAATTTTGGCCATGATGCGGAGGTTAGGGGGTTATAACAACGCACAACGGATTAGTGTATTGTACAATAAGGACTTATCTCATGGTCTGAAACTTCTTGTGAATACCGGATTGTCTGAAAATTATTGTCACTTCGTCATCGCCGATGATGAAGTGTTTTCAGACCCTCTTCATTACCCGACACTACTACGAGGGCTTGCTTTTCCTTCTGTTCTTCAAGAAGATTATTGCCTCAATATCGGGCGATCTTTTGAGAGAACCCTGTGGGGTTGTATCGTGCTGTCATCATAGGGTGAACATGGTTATTACTGAAAAGATGACTGCATGATACTTATTTAATTTATTAATATAACCAATGAACACTTCAACAACACATATCTTTTACGTTTAACCAGAAATTCCAAACAGGCATTACCGGGATTCTCCCTGGTAATAGAGACTTTGCTATCTTGATCCCTCTGGCGAGAAAGCACACCGATACCCTTTAGGCCGGCAAGTCATTTCAAAGCACTCGACGGTGTCGAGGTGTTTAACAATAGTGAAGTTATGGTTTATAAGATAACGAAGAAAATGGTTGGAAGCGATCATAAAAAAAGGAGATAAAACGTGATTTTATCTCCTTTCTTCGTTTAACTGCTGTAGTAAATTTTACTGGTTAACAGCATCTTTTACTGCATCAGCAACCGTAACCAGAGACGGCGATGGCCGGCATGAACCGCTCGAACAGAAGAGTGCTGCCGCATGACAGAAAACAAGGAAAACAAACGCGTTGTCATAAGAGCACCTCTATTAATTTCAAAAGGTGAAACGCTGTCAATACTCTTTTGCCGACTGGCGACTGGGTTCCCCCCTTGCCAACTATCTTTTTACGGCCGGTATTTCCTGTACTCAATCCTGAACTTTTTTACCCTGAGTCCCATGACGCGCTCGGTGAGGCCGAGCTGCATTGCTGCCTTTGCCATATTGCCTTTGGTGCGTTTCAGGGCTTCGATTATCATTTCGTGTTCGATGGCATCGAGTCTTTGTTGCAATGAACCGGTAGCGAGTGTGCCGCTTGATTCCGCAGTTTGCAGGGTCGGCGGCAGATGGTAGCCGTGAATCACGTTGTCTTCACTGAGAATAACCGCCCGCTCTATGCAGTTTTCCAGCTCCCTGACGTTTCCGGGCCAGTGATAACGCATGAACATGTCAATGGCCCTGGTAGATATTCGCCTTACGCCCTTGAAGTTGAGCGCGTTGTATTTTTCAACGAAGTAGTCTGCAAGCAGCAGAATATCTGCTTTTCGCTCACGCAGCGGAGGAACGGTTATCGGAAAAATGTTCAGGCGATAGTAGAGATCTTCCCGAAACTTTCCATTTCCGATTTCTTCTTCGAGGTCCCTGTTTGTAGCAGCAATTACCCTGATATCGGTTTTGAGGGTTTGCGACCCTCCTACCCGTTCAAACTCCTTTTCCTGAAGAATGCGCAACAGTTTTGCCTGTACCGGCAGGCTGAGTTCGCCTATTTCATCAAGAAAGATCGTTCCGCCGTCGGCAAGCTCGAATCGTCCCTGTCGGTTTGTCGTAGCGCCGGTAAATGAGCCTTTTTCATGCCCGAAAAGCTCGCTTTCGATAATGCTTTCCGGCAGTGCAGCGCAATTGAATTTGATAAACGGTTTTTCGGCGCGGTAGCTTTTATAGTGAATGGCGCTTGCAACCAGTTCCTTGCCGACACCGCTTTCCCCGAGAATGAGTGCTGTTGCGTTTGTGGGGGCAATTTTGTCGATCATTCTGAAGGCGCCGATCATGGCTTTCGAATTGCCGATGATGTTAGCCGGTCTGTGTGATTCGTTGTATTGTTCGTAATCCTGGTCAGGCGCATCACCGTTATAGGAAAACAAGGGGGTTCTGCTTTTCCGGATGCCGCCTTGAAACTCGCCCCGTACCTCTTCCTGGGCAAGCTGTTTGATGCGTACCGCTTGTGAAATCATCGAGGCGATTATGGAGAGCATGTTGACCAGTTCTTCTATATGCACTTCTTCCTGCTGATGTTGCAGGTCTTTTCCGGTAAGGTCTTCTCCTGTGAAGACAGGGCGGTCAGCGCTGAGAGTGCCGATGACTTCATTTCCCGCCTTTATCGGAACACAGGCAAAGCAGATGTGGTCTGTCTTGATACGGTTTCTTGATCCGGTGCGGTCGAGAAACAGCGGTTCTTCGTCAATCCTTGGCACGACCCTGTGCATGCCTGTCTTGACAACCTGGCCGATGATGCCTTCACCGGGCATGTATCGCCCTCTTGCCTGTTCTTCTTCGGTCAGCCCGAACGATTCATTAATGACAATTTCACTGGTGTCGCGGTTCAGGATGGTGATGACACCACGTATCATATCCATGTGTTCGGACATGATGCTGAGCACGTTTCTCAGTACCTTGTTGATATCCTCCTCATTGTTGAGTGCCCGGCTGACTTCTGCAAGAAGGCTGATGGTAGTCGTTTGCGCTATGACCGGGGTTTTCATCTTCTGCATGTGTCCTGAGGGTTGGCAAAGCATTGAGTGTAAATAGTAAGCAGCTCGGCGGTTGAAAGCCCGCTTTTTTTCCTGCCGGCGGCGAGTCTGACGTTTGAAAGCATTTTTCCTGCCTTTGTCCGGTCAATATTGACGCCGTTTGTTGCCAGTACGTGCTGGATGGCAGCACTGCCTGAATGTTTTCCTATAACGAGTTCGTAATTTTCTTTACCGATTTCTCCGGGCAGAAACGGCTGGTAGGATAGCGGATCTTTAAGCAGAGCGTTGCAATGAATGCCCGATTCATGCCGGAATACAGCATTGCCTGTTACCGGTTTCTGATCCTGAATGGGTCTGTTGGATGCCTTTGCAACTGTTTTGCAGAGAGTATGCAGCAAATCCGCCCTGATGGATGTCCGGTAACGCCCGGAAAGTCTGAGTGCAAGGGCAAGTTCTTCGAGAGCCGCGTTGCCGGCCCTTTCGCCCAGGCCGGTAACGGAAACACTCACGGCATCACATCCTGCCTCGATAGCACTGAAAGCATTTGCTGTTGCCATCCCGAGATCGTTGTGTGCATGAAATTCAAGAGGTATTGGTACGCAGGCTTTCAGGTGCTGTATCTGCTGCATCAGGGTCAGGGGCGTTGCAATGCCGACCGTATCTGCAATGCGAATCCTGTCCACCCCGGATGCTGCGGCATCCCGTACAAATGTTTCAAGGATTTTCAGATTTGTTCTTGTGGCGTCCTGTGCTCCTGCACTGACAAAGCTGAAATGCTTTTTTGCCTCAGGTATCAATGTTTTCAACTGGTTGCGGACCCAGGTATAGTCTTTTCCCATCAAATCCAGATAGAGATTCGAGAGAGGAAAGCTGATGTGAATGCCATCAGTGCCGCATCT
>JAKSCY010000211.1 GCA_022360355.1 Chlorobiales bacterium | reverse complement strand
TGTTCAAGGCGATTGAAAAATCATCGCCGTTGCCCCCGGTGCCCGAAGAGGTAAGCCGGAGAGCGCTGAAGATCGGACTGGTTTTTACACCACAGGGAATAGAGTAAAAGATGAGGGCAAGCATGTGTTCATTATTTCAACCGTATAGCTTGTAAATAAACATGCGAGTTCTTTATTTTTACAAGAACGGAAGAAGGTGTGCTCGGCTGTCGTTGTGCAGGGAAGTTGTCTGTGTAAAAAAGTAGTTGTTTCGATCAGGGAAAAATCTTTTTTCATCATACTATGAAATTTCCGCGTGTAACCGTGTCCCGGATGGCATTCATTCTTGCGTGGTGTATGGTCTTTATTCCGTCCACGCTGTTTGCCGAATCGGTAAAGGAATATATCAGGATTACCAAGGCTGGTGCCGACAGGATTCCTCTGGTGCTGAAGTCGATCGATACAAAGAAAAGTAAAAACAGGAAATATGCTGCCGGAATCGATGCGGTAATCAGAAGCGGGCTGGATTTCACAGGGTTGTTTGCCATCATACAATCTCCAATGAATATCATTGCCGGCGGGGATCTCTACCAGGCAGGAGGGAGGCAGATTAATTTCGCTGCTCTGAGTTCCGTCGGTGCAGAGGTATATGCCGGAGGAGTTCTTGACAGGAAGGGCAAGACTCTGAAAATGGATATGGAGGTTTACGATGCCCTGACAGGCAAACTGCTCATGCGGAAACTCTACGAGGGTAACAGGGATGATTTGCGCCCGATTGCGCATAGATTTTGTGCCGATCTTGTAAGGCTTTTCACGGGGAAACCCTCCATCTTTGGAAGCAAGATCGCTTATGTTTCGCAAAGCGGCGGCAAAAAGGAGATCTATCTTGCTGACTTTGATGGTTACGGTGCAGCACAGGTAACCAGTACCGGCGGTCTCGCACTTACTCCTGCACTCTCTCCTGACGGGCGTCAGCTTGCCTACCTTACCTATACCAGGGGGGTGCAAGATCTTCATATCAAGGATCTTTCAACCCGGAAAATTGTTTCCGTAACCAAAAAAGGCGTGAAAATCGATCCATCCTGGCGAAATGGTTTCCTGGAATTGGCCACTACCTTTTCTTTCGATGGTAACCAGGAGCTGTACCTGTTGCGGAACAACGGTTCCATTACACGCCGTTTGACAAAACACAGAGGCATTGATCTTTCGCCCTCTTTTTCTCCGGATGGAACAAAAATGGCTTTTACTTCTAACCGGCACGGCAATCCTCAGATCTTCATTAAAGATATGAATTCGGGGGCTGTCAGGCGTCTGACATTCAGGGGAAATTACAATACTCAGCCTGCATGGTCGCCTGTAAATGATAAAATTGCGTTTACAACCATGCAAAAGAACGGGGAAATCAATATATTTACGGTAAATGCTGACGGTACAGGGTTGAAACAACTGACCTACGGAGCGCGTCAGAATGAGGCGCCGAGCTGGTCTCCGGATGGAACCATGATTGTGTTCAGTTCAAACAGGAGCGGCGGTAAAAAGCTCTATGTAATGAATGCCGATGGTCGAAACCAGAGAAGTCTCAATCTGGCAGGCCAACAAATGCAGCCCTGCTGGTCTTCATTTCAATGAAAGCAGTTCCTACTAACCTAAAAAAGGGGGCAATATGAAATCTCTCAAAAGCTTGTTTAAAGTTCTTCTTATCCCGTCCATGCTGTTTGTTATAGGCTGTGGATGCTGTGAAGAAGTGGTCGCACCGGCGCCGCCTCCTCCGCCTGTTGAGCCTGAACCCATGGAAATGCCGGCACCCGTGCCTCCGCAGCCAGCTAGAGGATGATGCTCTGATTGTTCCTCCCGTCATGCCGCACCTGCTTCATTTTGCATGTTGCGGCATGATGGTCTGGTGCTCAACAGGAAGGTGAAATACCTACAGCGGAGCTTGGTGATGTTTTCTATGCTTTCGACAGTTCTGTTCTTGACATGACAGCCCGGAATCAGCTCGATGAAAACGTTCAGTGGATGAGCAAGGAACAGAAGGGCTCGCTTTGTTGTTGTTCAATAACTGTCTTGCTTTGCGTGATGACGAAGGGCAAACAGTAAAATGTTTGCCCTTTTTTTGTAAGAGAAAAAACAAACAAAAACCATGAAGAAGCTATTACTGTTATGCTGGGTTGTTGCTGCTGTTTCAGTGGCGGGATGTTCGTCAAAATCAAGTGAATCTGCTCTGAGTACCGATACCGGACAGTATGATCAATCAGATGCCGAGGCAGCGCTCCTTGAAGAGGCACGCCAGATGGTAAAGGATGTGTTTTTTGAGTTTGACAGCTCGGAGCTTGATCAAACTGCAGTCAGCCAGTTGAAAAACAATGCCGGCTGGCTGGTTGAGCACACCAGTATTTCGGCGACGATCGAGGGACATTGCGATGAGCGGGGGACATACGAGTACAATATGGCACTCGGTGAAAAGCGTGCGGAAGTAACAAAAAGTTTTCTGGTAAGGGCCGGTGTTGAGGCTTCAAGGCTTGAAACGGTTAGTTTCGGGGAAGAACGGCCGTTTGACCCGGGTCATGACGAGGCTGCGTGGGCAAAGAACAGGCGCGCGCACTTTGTTGTTAAATAGAGATCTTTCTCGTAATGTTGTACAAGTGTTTGCCTGGTTTCAGGTCAGACACTTGTTACTTTACTTATGAACAGAGGTAGATGACGATGAGAAATACCGTTAGAATTATATTATGTGCCCTTGTTGTAGGTACGGTAGCGGGATGTGCGTCCAAAACCGATCTCTACATGCTGCAGGATGATGTCAAGGAACTGAAGACACAGTCCCAGAAATCCGGTGGTCAGACCGCTGAAGTGTATACCGAGGTTGAAAGGCTTCGTCAAGAGGTGGCTCAACTGCAGGGAACGATTGAAGAATTGCGTCACAAAATGGCGGTGTCAGAACAGAAGGATGTGGTTGCCGGTCCGGACTCTTTGGACATTTCAGGGAGTGTTGCAGGAACACAGGGTGTCGAGAAGGTTACGATGCCGCCGCTGGAGGAAGATCAGGGCGAGCCTGCTGACACAACAGCGTCTGTTGCGGGAGAAACAGATGTCCCTGCCGAACCTGAGCCTTCAGCTCCTGCAATTGATGACCAGGGGCTATATGATGCCGGGAAGCGATACTTTGACAGTTATAACTATGCCTCTGCAAGGAAAGAGCTTGGGCTGCTTCTGGATAACTACCCCTCTTCATCGCTTGCCGATGATGCGCAGTACTATATTGCCGAAACCTATTTCAACGAGAAGTGGTTTGAGAAAGCTATTCTTGAATATCAGCTTGTTATTGAAAAGTATCCGAAAGGAGACAAAAGACCCGCGGCATTTTTCAAGCAAGGACTTGCATTTGAGAACATAGGTGACTCGACCAATGCAAAGGTTCGGTACAAGGAACTGGTACAGCTTTATCCCGATTCAAATGAGGCTAAAATTGTAGGTGCGAAGCTTCAGTAGATTACGCGCCTCAAACACAACACAGTATCCAGTGGAATAAAATTGTCCGGGCACACAGAGCTTGGCCACACGAGGGCTGGTGCAATGAAAAAACAACAAGCTTCATTTATCTCCTCATATGGTGCAAGAGCAGCGTTGCTTGCTTTTGCTTTTCTGTTTTGTATGGACGATGCATACAGCAGTGACAGTGCTGAGGACAATATTGATTTTTCTGCGTCAAGTGCTTCTGAAGCCGTAAAGCAGGCTGTAGACTGGATACAGGATAGGAGAGATAACAGATATTTGCCGTTTGCGATAATCGATAAAAATAATTCAGGTATTTTTGTTTTTGACACCAAGAGTAAATTCCTTGCATCCGGTCCCGTATTGCTCGGAATTGCAAGATATGACCGAATTGACCCGAAAACCCTTAATTCCTCGTTGTCAAAAATCGCAGCCGACCAAAGAGTTACTCCTTCAGGGCGTTACTGGGCAATACTCGGAAAGGATCATAATGGCAAGGAGATGCTCTGGATTGATCCTGAATATGCTATAGCTCTCCATCCGGTTGTTGATGTGCCCGGACAGAAAAGAAAGACGCGGTTAAAAACAGAGACTTCCAAAGATAACCGCATAACATGGGGATGCATCAACGTTTCGCCCGTATTGTTCGAAACGATAATCACTCCTGTGTTCAAAGAAAAAGGGGGGATGATTTATATCCTGCCCGAAGAGCCGGAGAATAAAGGTCTTATGCAAATAGGAGATACGCATTAAGGGACCGCTCGTACCTCCAAAAGTATCTTGGCAAAAGCTCCCTACTTGAAGAACTCGTCGAGAGTATAGGTTACCGTGTCAATTTCCACGCAAAGCTGACCGCGAAGATTGTCGTAGAAAACCGGAATGTCGCGCATTGTCCACTTGACACCGCGCTTATCAAAATCAATAACATAGCGGTTTTCATTGTCCAGCACTTTTTGCGGAACATCAACGGCAATATCCGACTGGGTTGTCAGAACAAACAACTGGATTTTCCCTTCTTTCAACTGCTCTATGATTTCTTTTGTCGGAGAGAGTTTTCTTCTTCCCGATGCAGGAGATATCGTAAGGTTCAACCCTCCGTTGCGATCTCTTTTAGCAGAGGTGATGAAATATTTTGCCCCTTTATGCAAGGCGTTGCCGGACCAGACAGCTGATTGCATCGTATAAGTGTTTAAATTGCTGAAAATTAAAACACCAGCATGGAAAAACTATTACCTAAGTTACTAAAACACAGGAAAATAAAAAAGGGATTCAGATCGAATCCCTTTTTATTGGTACAGGCGAGCAACGGGTCTTTACTTGTCTTTATCGTTTCCGTCAATCACTTCATATTCGGCATCAACTTCGCCTTCACCTTTTTCTTTTTTGCCGGTACCGTTCTCTTCGGATGATGCAGCATCTGCCTCTGGCGCCGGATTTTCGCCGGGTTGTGACTGATACAGCCCTGAGGCGACATCATTCCAGACCTTGTTCAACTCATCCATCGCCGGTTTGATGGCATCGACGCTTTCTGATTTGTGCGCTTCCCGGAGCTTTTCTAGCGCGGACTCAAGCTCGGCTTTCTTGTCTGCGGGCACTTTTTCGCCCAGTTCATCGAGCTGCTTTTCGGTACTGAAAATAAGGGCATCAGCACTGTTTTTCAGATCGATTTCCTCCTTGCGTTTTTCGTCTTCAGCAGCATGCTGTTTTGCATCGTCTTTCATTTTTTCGATCTCGGCGTCGGTAAGCTTGCCGCTGGCTTCGATGCGTATGCTTTGCTCTTTTCCCGTTCCTTTGTCTCTTGCCGAGACGTGAAGAATGCCGTTTGAGTCGATGTCAAATGTTACCTCGACCTGAGGCACCCCGCGGGGAGCTGGAGGAATGTCTCCAAGGTGGAAACGGCCAAGAGTTTTATTGTCCGCAGCCATCGGTCGCTCTCCCTGAAGCACGTGGACTTCCACCGAGGTCTGGTTGTCGGCGGCGGTGGAGAAGATCTCCTGTTTTTTGCTCGGGATCGTTGTGTTGGCATCGATAAGTTTTGTCATGACGCCGCCGAGAGTTTCAATGCCGAGTGAGAGAGGCGTTACGTCAAGAAGCAACACATCACTGACATCGCCGCTCAGAACCCCGCCCTGTATTGCTGCGCCTATGGCAACAACTTCATCAGGGTTGACGCTTTTGTTCGGTTCCTTGCCGAAAAGTTCCTGTACAAGAGACTGTACTTTCGGGATTCTGGTGGAACCGCCTACAAGCACTACTTCATCGATCTCGCTGGTTTTGAGCTTGGAATTCTTTATGGCCCGTTTACACGGTTCTACGAGATTCTTGAACAGATCTTCACACATCGCCTCGAATTTGGCTCTTGTAAGGTTGACGACAAGATGTTTCGGTCCTTCCTGTGTCGCGGTGATAAAAGGAAGATTTATCTCGGTGTCGGTGCGTGAAGACAGCTCGACCTTGGCTTTTTCTGCAGCTTCTTTCAGGCGTTGCAGGGCCATCATATCTTTCCTGAGATCAATGCCTTCCTGTTTTTTAAATTCTTCAGCAAGATAGTTGATGATTTTCTGATCGAAATCATCGCCGCCGAGATGGGTGTCACCGTCTGTGGCCTTGACTTCAAAAACGCCTTCACCGAGCTCAAGGATAGAGATGTCAAATGTTCCGCCTCCAAGATCGAATACGGCGACCTTTTCATTTTCTTTTTTCTTGTCCAGGCCGTAAGAAAGAGACGCTGCGGTCGGCTCGTTGATAATGCGTTTCACATCGAGTCCGGCAATTTTGCCTGCATCTTTTGTCGCCTGGCGTTGTGCATCATTAAAATAAGCGGGAACAGTGATGACCGCTTCGGTAACTTTTTCTCCAAGGAAATCCTCCGCAGTCTGTTTCATTTTCTGCAGGATCATGGCCGAGATTTCCTGGGGCGAATAAGTTTTTTCGCCGATTTCCACCCTGGCCTCACCGTTGACATTGGTTACCTTGTAAGGGGCTATTTTCTTTTCATTGGGGACTTCGTCAAACTTACGCCCCATAAAACGCTTGATTGAAAAAACAGTGTTCTGGGCATTTGTTATTGCCTGACGTTTAGCGGCATGGCCTACAAGGCGTTCGCCATTTTTTGTGAAGGCAACCATTGATGGTGTTGTCCGGTAGCCTTCAGAGTTTTCAATGACCGTTGGCTGTGTTCCCTGCATTACTGCAACGCAGGAGTTTGTCGTGCCAAGATCGATTCCGATAATTTTACCCATAATTATATTTCCCTGTTTACTATTGGTGTCACTGGGGCCCCTTGGAAAAAAGAGGCCCGTTATGCGGTCGTGACATTACTTGATTGCTATTTCTTTTGTTTTTCTCACCTGCTGTGCTTTGGGAAGTCTGACATGCAGGACACCGTTGTCATAAGTCGCCTCTATCGCTTCCTGGTCTATCATCTCTCCCAGATTAAAGCTTCTCGAGAAGCTGCCGTAGGTTCTTTCTATGCGGTGGTAGTCTTTTCTTTGTTCTTCGCTTTCCTGCTTTCTGTCTCCCTTGATAGTCAGCACATCTTCTTCAACACCAAGAGCAATGTCTTCTTTATTTACTCCAGGCATTTCAGCTTCAAGGTAAAATGCTCCTTCATCTTCAGAGATGTCTACCTTGAACGCAGGTGCTGATGGTGTTTGTGTCCTGTCCCAGATGTCATCAAACATTTTGAGTGGGTCTTTCGATAACTTTACTAACATTGTATTCCTCCTTTATATGGTACATTATTAAC
>JAKSCY010000272.1 GCA_022360355.1 Chlorobiales bacterium | reverse complement strand
TTTCGGGTCGGGTGCGAACCATCAGATCATGGCTGTTTTTGTCGGTATGTGGGCACCGACGATTATAGGTATCGGGATTTTCAATACCCTCCTGGGAATTCTTGATGAAATGTGTTGTGCACACAAGCGCATAGAGGACCGTCAGACGAAACAGGGAGAGGATCAGTAAGCAGTCTTCAGTTGACAGTAGGCAAGTGATCGGAAAGAAGCTGTAAATCATTTCTTTATGCCGGAACGTTATTTCACCCTGTTGCTTGTTGGTGCAGGTGGATTTGCCGGAGCGGTGGCAAGATACCTTGTTGCGCTTGCCCTGCCGTTTATCGGAACCGGTTTTCCCTTCGGCACTCTCTCTGTCAATGTTGCCGGCTGTTTGCTGATCGGCTTTATCAGTGAGCTGTCGATCACTTCTTCGCTTGTTTCTCCTGAACTGCGGCTGCTGCTTGCGACGGGTTTCTGCGGGGGCTTTACAACCTTTTCGTCCTATATGTATGAAGTCATGTCGCTGTTGCGGGACGGCGAAATACTCTACGCATCTATCTACCTGTTTGGAAGTATCATCGGCGGCATTCTCTGTTTCTATATAGGTATGCAGCTTGCAAGGATGTGGACATAAAAGCAGTGACAAGGTACGAGTGACAAGTGACGAGGTACTCTAATTCATTTTTTGTTGATACCCTATGATTGAATTTGAAAACCGGCAGTTGTTGCGGATGTACGTGGGTGAGCAGGCGAAACATAACCACCGTCCACTTTATGAGGTGGTTATTGCCGGAGCCAGAGAACAGGGGCTTGCCGGTGCAACCGTGTTCAAGGGCATTCTTTCCTACGGTATGAGCGGTACGGTGCATACAGCCAAGATTCTGGAACTTTCCCAAAGCCTCCCGGTTGTCATTGAAATTATGGACACTGAAGAAAGGATCGGAGAGTTTCTGCCGTTTATCGAAGTCCTTGCACGGGAATCAGGGGCACATGTACATGTAACACTCGAAGAAGTGCGTTCGACCGTTATCCTTTCGGAAAAATAGACGGTAACGCCGGCAAATCTGCCAGGAGAATAAAGGAGGCCTGAAAACAAAAAAGCGGGGGCCGTGATGATATGACCCCCGCTTTCTGTTTTCTCCGGAACCGGGCGTTACGCTTCAGCAGCCTGAAGAGCAACATAGTTTGCCCTGATTGTTTTTTCCAGATCTTCGTCGCTGTGCGCGGTGCTGGTGAACATTGCCT
>JAKSCY010000042.1 GCA_022360355.1 Chlorobiales bacterium | reverse complement strand
GAGTGGTCTGATAACGACAGGAGCAGCCTACATCATGCGTGTGTATATAGGCCGTGTGGGAGGGATAGAGGAGGTCGGTCTGTACCATGCCGGATTTGCGATAGTGACCACCTATGTCGGCCTTGTTTTTTCTGCGATGGGAACCGATTACTATCCCCGTTTATCCGGAGTGTCTCATGATAATGCCCAGGCTGCAAGGCTGATCAATCAACAATCCGAGGTGGCTATCCTCATACTTGCGCCGATTCTCACGGTATTTCTGATTTTCATCAACCTGGTGGTTATTCTTATTTATTCAACCCAATTTACTCCTGTCGACGGAATGATACATTGGGCGGCGCTGGGGATGTACTTCAAGGCAGTAAGCTGGGCAATAGCCTTTATTCTTCTGGCAAAAGGCGAGTCGAAACTTTTTTTCTGGAACGAACTGATCGCCAACACCTATACACTGGGGTTCAATATCATAGGCTACAAGCTTGCCGGGCTTGACGGACTGGGAATTTCTTTTCTTGTCGGTTATGTTGTTTATCTCATACAGGTATATGTGCTGGCAAAAACAAAATACCGGTTTGCCTTCGACCCGGACTTTTACAGGATATTCCTTTTTCAGTTTGTCCTGGGGCTTCTGTGCTTTCTGGTTGTGCAATGGTTTTCCGAGCCTTTATCATATGCTGTTGGTATGCCTCTTATCATACTGTCATGCGTGTATTCATTCAGACAGATGGACAAGAGAATGGACATGAAATCTGTTGTTTCAGATATTAAAAGACGCTTTATAAAAAAGTAAAGATTACGTCATGTTCACAGATACAGGGAAAGAGCCGCTGGTGTCCGTAGTGGTAATAACCTATAACTCCTCGAAATATGTTCTTGAGACCCTCGACAGCATCAAATTGCAAAGTTACGGCAATATCGAGCTGATTGTCACCGATGACTGTTCTCCGGATAATACTGTTGATATCTGTCGAAAGTGGATTGACGAAAACAGCGGGCGTTTTGCCGGAGCCGAACTTATTACCGTTGAAAAAAACACCGGGATATCGGGAAACTGCAACAGAGGATTGTATGCCGCCCGCGGGGAATGGATTAAAATAATCGCCGGTGACGATCTTCTCGAAAATGACTGTATTTCGGAATATATGTCGTTCACCAGGACCGATTCGTCGATACGGTATGTTTCCTGCAAAATAACGATGTTCAGCGATCAGGAAAGAAAATATGAGCCTGTTTCGGCGCCGGACAGTTTTTTTCAGGTCAGTGCGAAAAGGCAACTGCGATATCTTCTTGCCAAAGGCAATTTTATCGTTGGCGCTTCGGTATTTCTGAATGTCGGGTTGACCAGAGAACTGGGCGGGTTCGATGAGCGGTTCCCCATGATAGATGACTATCCCCTGTTCATAAAAATATGTGATGCGGGTTACAAGTTTCATTTGCTCGTCAAGCCGCTTGTGCGGTACAGAATACATGAAGGGAACATATCCCTGAGCGGCAATAGTCTGTTTACCGAGTCGTCAGGAAAGTATTATGACGAGATGATTCCCCGGCTTCTGTTGAAAAACCGGATGTTTTTGCAATACTGGCATGCGAAAATCGTGATACTGAAGAAAAGGTTCCCAAAAGACAGGGGAGCGATGTACCGTATGATTCGTTTGGGACTATCGATGCTTTCGCCGGTGTATTACTATACAAACCTGCTGAAATTGTTTAATATCGACTACAGTCAAAGAATCTGATTATCCATTTTTATAATCACGCAAGTTCCCCTTACGATGAAACTATTGATCGTTGCATCAGGTGATTTTTTTTCCGACTACGGGGGCGGACAGGTATATGTGAAAAACCTTGTCGATGAACTTGTTGATCAGGGGCTAAAGCCGGCTTTGGCAACACCCGGTGATCCGTCAGCTTCCCTGCGCTACTATCGTAACTGTTCTGTTTTTGCTTTTTCGGATGCAGCGCTGAACCCTGGCAGTGGTGAAATTACGGCTCTGCTGCAGAAAGTCAAGCCCGACCTGGTGCATGCACATGGTGCCAAGCGGGCTTTTGCCGAAGCATGCCGCGCTGCAGGTATTCCCTGTATCGTAACCGCTCATCATGGCGGTATTCTCTGCCCGGCCGGCACGCTTCTGAACCATCGTGACAGAATCTGCATGATCAGGGCAAGCCACAAGGACTGCCTGCCGTGCGTGCTGAAAAATATACGAGCAGGGATTTTCTCATGGCATGTTATCAGGATACTCCCGCTGGCGATGCGTCTCCGGCTGGGCATGTTCCTGAGAAAAAAAGCGTTCATACCATATGTCACGCCGGTCGGAACATCATCGCTTTCCATTCAGGAGAGGAAAGATGACTGGGACGCTATTTTCAGCAATGCGTCGCTGCTGGTGGCACCTTCCCGGGCCATCGCCGGGAGCATGATACGAAACGGAGCCCCCGATCATAAAGTAAAAATTATCACTCACGGTATTGTTCTGCCGGACAAGATCGACAGGGATGCAGACAAAAAGGTAGAAGATGATTTCAGGGATTGCATCCGTTTCTTTTATGTCGGACGAATCTGTTATGTCAAGGGATTGCATGTTCTGCTTGAAGCTTTTTCCCATATCAGAGGAAATGCCGAACTGCATATCATAGGCGGAGCAGGCAACAAGGCGGAAAAACGCTATATGCAGAGGATGAGAAAGAAATACAACAAAAACCGGAACGTTATCTGGTACGACAAAATTGAAAAAGAAAAAGTCAATGCTTTGATTTCCCGGCTCGATGTCATGGTTCATCCGGCTATTTATCTGGAGGTATTCGGTCTTACTATTGCCGAAGCGCTTGCACTGGGCAAACCGGTTGTGGCAACACGGTGCGGTGGTGCAGAAGAGCAGATAGAGAGCGGAAGGAACGGCTTGCTTGTCGAGCCCAATGAAGCGCAGGTGTTAACGGAGGCAATGCAGATGTTTGTTGACAGGGCCGTGGATATTGAGAAAATGTCTCAAGCCGGTCCGGATTCCGTGAAATCCATAAATGAGCACGCATCTGAATTAACCGGTCTCTACAAACAGCTCGTGGCCAAAACTTCATAACGATGTCTGATACAATGAAATTATCGATCATAATAATCTCTTTCAACACGAGAGATATTCTGAGAGATTGTCTTCGGTCCATCAGGAACGCTGTCATTCAATGCAGTTATGAGATCATTGTCGTGGATAACAACTCTGTGGACGGCAGTGTAGACATGATCCGGGAAGAGTTTCCGGAGGTTATTGTTGTTGCAAATGAGCACAACAATTTCTTCGCGAAGGCGAATAACCAGGGGAGCGCAATAGCACAGGGGGAACATCTGCTGCTGCTGAACAGCGATACTTTGGTAGAACCGGGAAATATCGAGAAACTTGTGGATTTTCTGGATCATGCCGGAGAAAAAATCGTATGTGCAGGGCCGAGAGTCCTCAACCCGGACCGTACGCTGCAAAGTGCCGGATATGCGTTGCCGTCGGTCAGTGAAAGATTGTCAATGGTGTGGCATTTGAACAGGATTCTGCCGAAACAGCTTGCTCGAAAGTTGCTGCCAACCGGGATGCCCGGTCTGTACGATGGTAATCACAGGTCAGGATGGGTGTCGGGATGCTGCATGCTTGTAAGGAAAGATGTGTATTTGTCGGTCGGGGGTTTGAACGAAGATCTCGAATTCTATGGTGAAGAGCCTGAATTCGGTTACAGGCTGAACAAATTAGGTTATGAGACATGGGTTATCCCTGGAGCAGAGATTACACATCTGGGAGGACAGTCAACCAAAACGAGTCAAGCGTTTTTTTTGAAGAATGAAGATCGTGCCTTAAAAAGGTATGCTGTGTTACAAAACAACACTGTTGGATATAAAAAAGCAGTTTTTATGTCCCGTGTTGTTCTCTTAAGCACATATCTGAAATATTTGCTGTGCCGTGAAGAAAAAAGAGAGCTCTTTTCGAAGAGTATTGCTAAGGAGAAAAAGGTTATAAAGCATTTGAAGCAGCAGATAAGCTCAGAAAGATCGAAGATATAATTGAGTATGGAGTTCTGCAATTCAAATCTTGGGATAAAATCCGACGAATATGCGTAAAAAAATGGTAATAGATGCTAACAGCATGGTATATCGCACGGGTATGACCCATTTGCCGGGAATAGGGCGAACAACCTTTGAACTGGTAAAAGCCTTGCAGAGAATTGACAAGCTGCCGTTTGACGTGACCATCTTTACACAAACGATCAGGGGAAAGCTTGCCGTGGATAGCTCATCTTTCAAACAGGTCAATCTACCAGTTCCCCCCCTAAAACAATTTGAATGGATGCTCAAAAAACTGCCGCTGCTTGACATCCTTGCTCCGCATGACCTGCTTCATATTCCTCATAATTATGCAGCCGTTTTCAATCCTGCCAAAACCGTCGTTACCATTCATGACGCCCTGTATTTCAGTTGTCCGGAGAATTTTCTTGGCCATGAGTTTGCCAGAGAACATTATCCTCCCCTTGCGCGCGCATGCCGCGCGATCATCACCTGTTCCGAAAGCTCCAAGGAAGATATTGTAACGTATATGGATGTTCCTGCGGAGAAGGTTACCGTTGCACCCTGGGGTGTGAACAGCAGTATTTTTTATCCGTGCGACAGCGCCCAGGCGTTTGGGACGCTTGCGAGGGAAGCAAACATAAACAGACCTTTTTTTGTGTCGGTGTCCTGTGATCGGGGCCGTAAAAACACCATTACCGTTATGCGGGCATTCAAGCATGCACTTAAACGGAATATAGCGCATGATCTTGTACTTGTCTGGGGAAATCCGCCGGAAGAGTACCTGAAAGAGCTTGCACCGGAAATCGAGGCCGGTCGTATCCGGATTGTTTCGCATGTCGATGACCGGATTCTGAGGCTTCTGTACTGTGCGGCGACATTAAGCTGGTTTCCTTCGAAGTATGAAGGATTCGGCCTGCCGGTCCTTGAATCAATGGCTTGTGGAACACCCGTGGTTACCTGCCGGAACAGCTCGCTCACTGAAGCGGGAGGAAATGCGGCTCTGTATGTCGATCCGGATGATGTGCCGGGAATGGCGGATCTCATGATTGAATTCGACAAAGGCAGGAACGGGTATGAAAAATTGGTTGACGAATCGTTGAAACATGCGTCACATTTTACGTGGGATCGTACAGCGGAAATGTATGCAGCATTTTACCGGGCCAATCTGTAAAAAATGATAAAAAAATTTCTGAAGCCGGCATATATAACCCTCAAGCAGCAAATCCTGAAATCACGGCTTGCCTTGTCACCGGTCAGGGAACATGCGGAACATGAATGCGTACTTGTTGTCGCTCCTCATCCTGACGATGAAATACTGGGGCTTGGCGGGTATATCCTCCGGCAGATGAAGAAGGGTGCACGGGTGTACGTGGTTTTTTTAACCGACGGCGAGCACAGCCTGCCGGATCTCGATCCTGAAACGGTTGCAAGGGAACGCGTGAAGATCAGCGAAAGTGTGCTTTCTGAATTGTCTATACCTGCGGAAAATGTATTTCGTCTCCATCTGCAGGACGGTCATCTGCCCAGAAAAGGGATGCGGGGTTTTACAGAAGTACTGGATACTCTTTCCGGCCTGGTCAAGTCCCTGAAACCCGGAGCTGTTTTTGTTACCCATCCTCTGGAAACATGGCCATATGACCATGTCGCCGCGTTTGAACTTGCCGAGGCGGCTGCAGCAGATGTTTGCGGGGTTTCACTTTACGGTTACTGGGTATGGTTATCCTACTCCCTGCCGATAAAACGTTATCGTGCAATTGACTGGAAGAACACATCGCGTATTCCTGTTGGCAATGAAATGACGTCCAAAAAAAAGTTCATGAAAGCGTATCTTGCACCAACGGCCTCGAACGGAATGCCCTGGAGCGGTAATCTGCCTCGGTCCATGCTGAAAATATTCGCGTACCCCTATGAAGTTGTGACGTTTTTTCAGGCAGGACGTTAAGGAAAAACCGGTATATGTATGTAATACATCTTGAATTCTAACGCAGCTTTTTCGAGAGCATGAGTTATTCCTGGAAAGTTCAGGTGCACAGAGCCTGGGATGAGGTCGATGACCCCTCGTTTATACGGCAGTGGAAGCGATGGATGCAGGATTCTGCCGACGCTCATGTGTTTAATCATCCGGCCCTGGTAACGGCATGGACCGACACTTATCGCTCCCTGCAGGACATCACTCCTTTGTATGTTGTGGCCGAGACTGACGGTTTTAGGGCGTTTCTCCCGCTTGTTCTGTGGCGAAGAAACTGGAAAAATGCTTTTGTCAGGGTGATTGTCCCGGCGGGTTATTCGGATTATGATTACCATGACCCTGTTGTTGCCGGACAGGGAGGGCAGGCGGTGCGGGATTCATTCTGGTTTTCGATAGAAGGATTTTTATCCGAAGAAATAAAGGATCGCTACGACAAGATCATGCTCAACGGGGTAAGAAATCCCGGAGGTTCGCGGAATTGGGAAAAAGATGATGTCGAGTGTCCCTACACCGATATGAGCAAGTATCGTGATTTCGATGAGTTTTTTTCAAGCCTTAAAAAGAAATTGCGGTCGGATATCAACCGCCGAAAACGCAGGATCACGGAACTGGGTGAATTGACCTACCATGTCCATAAAGCTGATGAGGTGCAGGCTGCAATACAGTCTTTGTTACCGATGCTCGAAGCACACAGAAAAAGGCGTCCAAAAGCGTATAAAGCACCCGGTTTTCACGAGGCGCTCGTCAGGTATGGTTTACCTGAATCAGTTGTGCATTTTTCCGAGATGAAGCTTGACGGCAGGACAATAAGCTGGCGTCTGGGATTTCTTTACAAAAACCGTTTTTATTCCTATATGCCTGCTTTTCTTGAGGAGTACTCAGGCTTTTCGCCGAACAAAGTGCATTTGTCTTTTGTTATGGAGGACTGTTTTTCCAGAGGGGTTGAATGTTTCGACCATTTGAGAGGAGATCACAGGTACAAAGAAGAATGGCCGACTGACAAGGCTTCTTTATTCCTCTTCGAACAGCAGTCTGAAAGGTTTGCAAGCAGAAGCAGGTTATGGCTTTTGAACAAGCTGAATAAATTGAAGCGATGAACGTCGCGATTTGCATACCCTGTCTTCTGCGGGGAGGAACGGAAATGCAGTCGTTGTATCTGGCGAGGGCTCTTGTCAGGTCTTCCTATTCTGTTGAGGTTGTTTGTTATTTCCAGTTCGACAGTGATGTTGTTCGGGAATTTGAACTGTCAGGAAGCAGTGTTGTCCGGTTGAACATGAAAAGGGAGCTTGGTGCCGTACGGATAACCGACAGGCTTAGAAAATACTTTTCTTCCAGTCGTCCGGACGTTGTTCATGTTCAATATATGGCGCCGGGCGCACTTCCGGTTCTGGCGGCTCGTCTGGCTGGAATAAAACGGGTAATTGCGACGGTTCACCAGCCGTATACCAGAGGGCACGGGCTCCATGCCAAAATTCTTCTTCGCTCTGCAGCCCTGTTGTGTGATTATTTTATCGCAGTGTCGGAAGTTGCCGAAAGCTCCTGGTTCGGTCGCAACGGGACTTTTGCTTCCGGGGATAACATGGGCACATCAAGGCATTTTACGCTTCACAACGCCGTCGATGTTTCCAGGGTTGCAATGTTGTCATCGCCTGAGGTGAAAAAAACATTAACAGTTGCAACTAAATTAACCGCAACTTTTGTTTTTGGTTATGTGGGCAGGCTGAGGCATGAAAAAGGGGTTGACATTCTCTTTGAGGCATTCGGCAGCGTGTGTGAAAAGCACAGTGATATCAAGCTCCTTGTTGTAGGAGACGGCCCGGATTTGGCTCAGCTTCAGGTGAAATATGATAAGGAGGGGTGGTGGAAGAACATTGTGTTTGCAGGTTCGCAAGCATGGGAAGATGCCATGAAGCATTTTTCTCTTATGGATGCGGCAGTTGTGCCTTCACGGTTTGAAGGATTCGGGTTGACCGCCATTGAGGCAATGGCTGCTTCTCTTCCGGTTGTTGCAAGCAATACAGGCGGGCTGAAAGAGGTTGTCGAGAATGAAAAATCGGGGTTGCTGTTCGGGGAAGGCAGCGTTGCCGAACTTGCCCAAGCAATGCAAAGGCTTATTGAAGAATCCGGTGTTCGCTCCATGCTTTCCGAAAATGCAAAAAAACGCGCGCAGCAGTTCGATATTGCCCTGTACAACGAAAGTATACATGATTTCTACAAGAAATTTGAGAGGGGATGAATAGAGATTTTTATGGGTTTTATACCTGGATCTTTGTTACGCTGGCACTACCGTACGTGCCGGTGGTGCTTCCTTTTTTCCCTTCGAGGTTCGCCGGTTTCAATCTGACAGGATGGGCATGGATTACAATGCTTATGGTGTGCATCTATTACTTTTTCAAGAAACCAGACAGTGAATTTCCTGTTAAATACTGGATACCGTGGGTTATATACCTTTTTGTGTATCTCTTGTTTGAAATGTCTTTCTTTGGCGTTCAGCTTTCACTGCAGTATGTTCTTCCGGTTTTTGTCGGCATAGTTGCCTCCGGGTTCAGATATGGAAAAGAAGAGTTTCATTGGCTGTTCAAACGGTTTATGGTACTTTCCTTTCTGATGTTTGTGATGTTTATGCTCGATTATTTTGTTGAGAGCTTCCATACGGCTCATTGGGCTACTTCTTCAATATTTATTACGATACCTGCAGCAGTTCTGATCGGACTTTATTTTATGACGAAAAAAATAAAGTTTCTGCTCTTTTATGGTGCACTGTTTCTTGTTCCTTTTTTAAATGTAACAAGAATGGCTTTGCTTGTTTTTGTTGTTATTTTTATCGCGCATTTTGCGAATTACCGCATTTTGTCGAAAGCTACCTACAGTGTGCTTGGTGTATTGATGCTGTTGGCTGTTTTTTATTCCAAGGAATTTCAGGAAAAAACATTTTATGAGGGAGAAGGTGCTCTGACTGACCTGTCGATTAATTACTATGAAGATAGCAATGGGGTCAATACCAGTGGTCGAAGAGGTTTTTACCGGCATTTTGAGAAAGGATTGAGGCAATCACCAGTCTGGGGCAACGGTCCGAGGGCAGATTATTACGTTATGCGCTCTTTTACCGGCTTGAACGATGCTCACAACGATTATTTATCGGTAAGATATAACTACGGGTATGTTGGCCTGGCGTTACTTTTGTATGCTTTCGGCGGCTCATTTTTGTCGGTGTATCGCCGGTACCGGTACTATAAGCGGGAAAAAGAAGCGTATGGTGTTTTGATCGCTTCAACGACACTTGTTCTTTTTTTCGCATTCATGATGTTTATGTATACGGATAATATTCTTAAGTATACGATATTTTTTCCAAACATTTTTTTTGCAATGATAGGTATGGTTTTTGCGAAACCAAAGGAGGCATCTTAGCGGCTAATGGAAATATCAGTTGTTATACCACTTTTTAATAAAAAAGAGACAATAGGCAGGGCACTTGATTCAATAAGGAGTCAGACTCATCAGCCTCGCGAGATCGTTGTTATTAATGACGGTTCGACTGATGGTTCGGAAAACACGGTCTTGGCCATGAATGTGCCGGGTTTAAGAATCATCGGCCAGGAAAATGCCGGTGTTTCTGCGGCAAGGAACAAGGGCATTGCCGAGGCAAGGAATGAATGGATCGCATTTCTGGATGCAGATGATGAATGGAGCCCGGACTTTCTTTCAAAAATTGTACGTATGCACAATGATTATCCGGATTATGATCTTTTCGCAACAGCATATTTTTCTGGAGATTATCAGGGTAATAAGAGTGGAATAAGCTTAAACCGTATTGGGTTTAAAGGTGATTATGGCGTGTTACATAATTACTTCGAAGTAGCGTCTTGTTCAGCACCTCCGATATGGTCATCTGCAGTCTGTATTAGAAGATCGGCCTTAAAGGAAATAGGTGGTTTTCCCCACGGGGTTTTGGCCGGGGAGGATTTGATAACATGGGCAAGGCTTGCGGCACATAAGGAACCTGTATATTGTATTGAGCCGCTCTCTGTTTTTTGGAAAGAAAAATCCCATACATATGAGGATCTCCCAAAAAGGGTCCCTCAGGCTGAGGACCCGGTTGGAAATGCTTTATTGGAAATCAAGCATAATTCAGAAAAAAATATTCCCTTTATTGATAAATACATTGCTCTTTGGTTCAAAATGCGGGCATCAATATACTTACGGTTTGGTATGAGATCTGAAGCTATGAGAGAGTCTTTGAAAAGCCTTTACCATGATCCGTCAAACGTGAAGATAATGGTGTATATTATTCTTTGTGGTATGCCAAAACCTGTTATACGAAAAGCATTCCAACGTTTAGGGCATTAGCATCAAAATGGTAAAAAGCATTGCTATTGTCCATACGGATTTCAGACTTTACTGGCCGTCGCGCCTGAACGCTCTTCATGATTATCTTAAGAAAAAAGGCATAGGATTTATCGTCGTAGAGGTATCCGGAAAAGGCTCTCCCTACAGCTTTGACAGCACGTCTCATGAAAAAGGTCTTGACTGGGTTCAGCTCTTCGCCGATAAAGCTATTGAGGATATTCCGCCTGACGTTGCATGTATCGCCGTCATCAACAAACTTCAGGAGCTTGAGCCGGATATGGTTCTGTCAGGAGCAATCGCTTTCCCTTCCGGTGCAGGAGCAGTGAGGTGGTGTATGGATAACGGGAAACCCGTTATTGTTTTTGACAATGCCCGGCTTGAGGATGTTCCAAGAGCCCGGCACGTCGACTGGATTAAAAAACAGGTTTACAGTCATGTCGACGCAATGGTTATCCCGGCCCCTTCCCATATGGCATCGTTTGAATATTTCGGCTTTTCGTCTCAGCAGCTGTTTTTCGGTATTAACTGTGTCGACAATGATTTTTTCTCCGGTAAAACGGCAGAAAGAAGCTCCCGGCCGGAAAGCTTGCCGGGGGGGGAGCCGTATTTTCTCGCCATCGGCAGACAGGTTCCGAAAAAAAACTGGCTTGCCCTGCTTGAGGCATTCAAAGCTGTTGCCGAGACCCCCGTGTGCAGAAAGTGGCATCTTCTTTTTATCGGTGAAGGGCCGGAACATCGGAGGCTTCTTGATAGTGCAGGAAGTCTTGTGAACAGCCGTGTTCATTTTCTTCCCTTTAAAAGCCAGCAGGAACTTCCGGCCTATTACGGCAGCGCCGGAGTTCTGGTGCTTCCGAGTCTTTATGGTGAAACATGGGGGCTGGTTGTCAACGAAGCCATGGCATCCGGGCTGCCTGTCCTGGTGAGTAAAAAATGCGGCTGTGCGGACACGCTTGTCGAGGAAGGTGTTAACGGATATGTTTTTGACCCGGACGATCAGGCGGATATTGAGGGTATCCTGTTAAAATTTGCAGGTCTCATGCCTGAAAAAAGGACTGAAATGGGAAAAGCCTCGAAAGCTCTTGTTGCAGACTGGGGCCTTGAAAGGTTTTGTGATGGTATGTGGCAGGCGGCTACGTTTGCGTCTTCGCGTAAAAAGAGAAAAGGAAGCCTGGCCGGCCGGATTATTCTGCAATTCTGGAAAGGCAGGTATAGGCCTACCTGACTGTGTTACTTTATGTTAATTCCCGGAATCATTGCGAATACTCCTGATTCATAACCATTACGCAAGCTACTCTGGAGAGACGGCTGTTGTGAAGGCCCAGGAGTCAATGCTGCTTGAGCACGGACATCAGGTCAGGTGCTATACCCGGAGCAGCGTTGAACTGGAGGCCATGAGGTTCGGAAAAGTGCGTGCCTTTTTCAGCGGTTTCCATAACCCTGCATCGGTAAGAGAGGTCAAGAAGGTGGTCGAGGAATTCATGCCGGATGTTGTGCATATCCATAACCTCTACCCCCTGGTCTCCCCGGCAATTCTTCCTCATATCCGCAAGTTTGGCGTTCCTGTGGTTATGACGGTGCATAACTATCGTTTGGTGTGTCCGAACGGTTTGTTTTACAACAGAACAGGGATTTGTGAGGAGTGTGCAGGAGGAAAAGAGTGGAACTGTGCCAGGTTCAATTGTGAGGAATCTCTGCCCAAAAGCATAGGATACGCCCTCAGAAACGCGTGGGCGCGGCTGGCAAGATATTACCTTGACAATGTCGATGCTTTTTTGTGCCTGACGGAATTTCAGAAGCAGAAGCTGATTGACAACGGTTTT
>JAKSCY010000663.1 GCA_022360355.1 Chlorobiales bacterium | reverse complement strand
GCCTCCTGTGAATTAACGCCTCGCTCGTCCACATGCCATATGCGCAGACCCTGGGGGGGGACATTGCTGTTCTTGGTAGTGGAAAACCGACCATCGGCCCGGGATGCCTTGTGTAGGGCGTCAATCAGGAAGTACTCGTTGGCATCGGTGGGATGACGATAACGATAGGCAATTTCACCGTCACCTGTGACTTCGCGGAGGGTACCGGGCGCATCATGGGTGATGTCAATGACCGGGATCCATCCCTCCCGGGCACGTAGATAGGCGCAAGGTAATAGAGGATTAGGGTAGTCTCCAGTACCGCTCATGAGACTGGCCATGCCTAAACCCTTGGACGATCCATCGATATCATAGAGATCCGGCCAACCCAGGACGGCATGGGCGGATTCGTGAGCGAAGGTTCGCAGTACCAGGGGACGGGAGCCGTCGGGAAGCTGGTAGAAATTACGTTGCGGGACGATGTGAAAACGTCGCGACTTGAAGGAGCCATAGTCTTGGGCAGAAGCAGCTGCGTAACCGGGGATAAAGTCGTCGGTCCGCGGCTCTGCCTGGGACATATAAAAGAGGGCAAGGGCCACTATTTCTCCGGCTTCGTTCAACGTGATGTCGGAAAAGTCAAATGCCTGCTCATCCCGCAGATCCAGTAAAGCCAGGTCCAAGAGTTCCTTCACCCGTTTGGCACGCTTTGATTTGTGTAGGTAATAGGTTGCCGGTTGTGGGGCCCGGTAGGCGGCCACTGCATGTTTGAGACTGAAGCGTCCATGGGACACTTCATGGAAATAGGACCAGAGTGATCCGTTGTTTTGGGCCCGATTCGTGGGATTGTCACGGTAGTTGGGGTCATTCAATAGGTCCCAAATGGCCGATAGCGGGTGTTTCAATTCATCCGGAGTGTCGCTAAACGAGACGGAAATCACCAACCCGGTGACCTCGAGGACATCTTCCGACGCTCCCCCGGAGATGGGAAACGCTAGCAGCGTTAGCAGCGCAATCAATCTCATTCTGTGGTAGTTGTCCATCCAGTCGTCCTTTTTTAGGGGCTTTAAGACTTCCTACGATGCTTGTGATGTTTAGCCGTGAAATGGTTACAGAACCTTTCTTTGGATGGTTGTTATCTGTGACGCTACGGTGTATACTAAAAACTATCGAACGCAACGATTCGGGAAATGGGGCAAATAATACCGGATTAGCGCGGGCGATGACGTTGATGGAGTGCCTATTGTTGGAGAACCACTCATGACATCAAACGGTCAAAACCCTCCGCCTGACCACACCGCTGGCTCAGATCCCCCCCCATCGTTTCCCCGTAAGAGAGTCCCGCGCCACCGCGATGCCAAACAGCTCATCGGCGATCTGCGGGCGCTGTATATCTCCCTGGTGGAAAATCTACCTCTGCATGTCCTGCGAAAGGACCTGAAGGGACGTATTGTCTTTGCCAATCGTTCCTTCTGTGAGCTGCTAGGCAAGCCTTTGGCCGAGATCAAGGCGTAACAGACGGGAGCGGCCATCGCTTGAGCTTCGGCGCATGTCGGAGGATGGTAGGGTCGATCGCCGCGTCGGCTCGT
>JAKSCY010000375.1 GCA_022360355.1 Chlorobiales bacterium | reverse complement strand
TTCGAATCACACTGGAAAACAATAGTTTTTCCAAAAGCTGTGAGCAACTAGAAATCGGCGATGAGGCTTTGATATTTGGCCCTATGGCTTGAAAGAACGAAATGAAAAGTAGCACGAAAGGAACGTGAGCCCGAAAAACTGTTCCCCTTTCGGGTTGACTCCTGAAATCGAACGCGGCAGGGTGTTGTAATCTTCAGCGAGTCCAAGGGACCATGCACTGTACTCGTCGAAAAGTTCGGCAAACAAATCCGACGAAGGATTGGATTCCATTATTGAGAATCTAATTCTGGTGCGTGATTCACGGCAACGGGTTCAGTTCATTCCTTGGGCCTTGAGAAACTTCCTCACATTCCTTGCCGCCTGGCGTATTCTTTCCTCGTTCTCGATCAATGCGATCCTGACATATTCGTCTCCGTAAGGACCGAAACCCACCCCGGGACTGACGGCGACCTTTGCTTCCTTCAGCAGTTTCTTGCTGAACTCCAGACTGCCGAGCGCCCGTAACGGATCGGGAATTCTTGCCCATACAAACATCGAAGCCTTTGGTCTTTCGATCTCCCATCCTGCGTTTGAGAAACTTTTCAAAAGAACATCCCGGCGCCTGCGGTAGGTGTCCCGTATCTCATCGACACAAGCCTGGTTCTCGTTCAGTGCGATGGTCGAAGCCACCTGTATCGGTGTAAACATGCCATAGTCAAGCCAGCTTTTGATTCTCGTCAGAGCACCGACAAGTTTCGGATTACCTACGAGAAAACCCACCCGCCAACCTGCCATATTGTAGGTTTTGGAAAGAGTATAGCTCTCAATAGCAACATCTTTTGCTCCGGGAACCTGAAGAATCGAAGGCGCATGGTAACCGTCAAAGGTTATTTCAGCGTAGGCAATGTCGCTGATGATATAAAACCGCTCCCTGCGTGCGATAGCGACAAGCTTTTCGTAAAAGTCAAGATCAACGGTGGCGGTTGTAGGATTATTGGGGAAATTCACCACCAGATATTTCGGCTTTGGTGCTGATTCACGCATCGCTGTTTCGATATTCCGAAAAAAGGCATCTTCGTCAGGCGTGAAGTCATCTTTAAGAACCAGCCGGAAACGATGCACATTGCCTCCGGCAAGAATAAAAGCCTGTGAATGAATAGGATAACAAGGGTCTGGCACCATTGCTACATCGCCCGGGTTGATGATTGCCTGTATGAGGTTGACATACCCCTCCTTTGAACCCATCGAAGCCACGACTTCCGTATCAGGGTCCAGTTCCACCCCGTATTTATCGAGGTACCAGTTGCAGATGGCGAGACGAAGCTTGTAGATGCCCTTGGAAACCGAATAGCCGTGCGTCCTGGGCTTCTGCACACTCTCAACAAGCTTGTCGATAATGTGCTTTGGTGTCGGGCCGTCCGGATTTCCCATTGAAAAATCTATAATATCCTCTCCGGCACGCCGTTCAGCCATTTTCAGCTCATCAACCGCAGCAAAAACATACTTCGGAAGCCGCTTTATCTTTTCAAACTCTATCTCATCAAACATACCGTGTCCGGTAATATTTCATAGTAAACGCTGGAACTAATCTTACAGAAAAAGAACGAGATGACAAACAGCAGTAATTGATTTATTTTATCGGCCTGACTCATGCCGCACCTGATGCGGCATCCTTACAATTCAGCAGGCTTAACCATGGATTCCCGTGTCAAGCACGGGAATGACTCAGGGGAGTGGGCCATGCGGCACCAAAACCTTCCTCGTCATCAGAACGAGATCTCCGGACCGTTTCTATTTTTGACTTTTTACTTCTGAATTTTGACTTTCCCCTTTCACTCTTCAATAAAACAGAACGGGTCCCTGTCCCGAAAAGGATCGAGCCCCATGCCGTGCACTGCGGCCATACATCCCCCGCAAACCGGGCGCAACCTGCATTCACTACAGGCTTCCGGGCCGTTTCTGTAACGCTTGGCTTCCTCCGACTCATACAGCGTTAAAAAATCACTCTCGATAATATTACCGATCAACGAGGGAAACTTCCGGCAGGCATGCACCTCTCCGTCGGGCAAGAGCGCCACAAAGTTGAATGCCGCACCGCAACCGAAACCCGTACACCCCCCGAAAGGCGCTATCCCCCGGCTTTCACGCAGAATATTGATCAGGTTATCTTTCAAACCGATAACAGGATTGCCAGCTGCAGCGACAGTATACGATTCAAGAAACCGCCTGTAAGCCTCCCGGTCAGGAAGCCAAAGACCAGCACCCTCACCGACCTGAGAGAGACGATTGAACGTAAAGTGATCCGTTTTCTCCCGCAATACTTCCGCAAGCGGAAGAACCTGGTCGATGTTAGCTTTTGTCAGGGTGAGCATGACAGCAGAGGAAACCTCTTTTTCCCTCAAGAGGTCGAGAAAATCCATAACGCTGCGGTAATATCCTTCCCCTCTTATAACGTCATTGTGCGCTTCCAGCCCTTCCAGACTGACCTGAAAATACTCAGGCATGCGAATATCTATAACACGCTGCAGTTCCTGCTCCATCACGGGATTACCGAGAATGGAAACAGCGAACCCCTTGTCTGCCGCCGCTGTGTACAACCGGAAAAAGTGTGGTGACATGAAAGGGTTTCCGCCTGAAAAACAGATATGGCCGCGCACATTTTTTTCCCTGCAAAAACCTTCAAAGTCATCGATGATCCTGAGCCCCTCTTCTGCCGTTAACGGTGAACGTTTCCCCCTGTCGTAGCAATGCTTGCAATGCAGATCGCAGGTATTCGTTATATGCCATTGCAAGGTAAAAACGGAGGCTGTCAGGTACTTTTCAGGGATGTTTTCTCCTTTGGGGAACCCCTGCAAAGAACGCGAGACAAGGTAGGGCGCTTTCAGCACAATACCTTTACGCGCGGCATAATCAATCGCCTGGTTGACGATGATCAACTGGCCCCCCTGCAATTCCTGCTGTTCTTCAGAGAGGACTTTCAGAGCCAGCAGCATCTGCTCATCCGCCTTTTCAACATAAAACCTTCCCGTCTCGGGCCCTTTCCACACAAGAACCCATTCTTCATCAGGCTCGATGCGATCGGATACTCCGGCCTCCCTGTCACTGAAGAAAGGCGAAACATCATAGGTCACCGGCACAATCTGCAGCAATGGATTGATGACAGCACCATGTGAAGGCCTGCTGAAAACCTCATCCATCTGCCCGACGCTCCAGTGTGCATATTCGACAGCCGCCAGATCGGCAAGAAATGCCAGCTTTGAGGGATAGGGAAAACGGTTACGCAGCAGCTCAGGAAGCTTTTCGGGAGTTGCAGCAACTCCTTCCTGTTTTCCCTCGTCTGCAAAAACAGTCGCGGGTTCAACGTGTGACAGCGTTTTGGGGAAAATTTTTTCAATCGGCACCTGGGTAGACATACGCTCACTCTCTCATAAAATTCAACTTTAGGGCACCGCTATTAATTGTAGTGAGCGAGCTGAAGACAAGGCGGACGGAGCACAAAAACCCTCTACTATCCGCCCAACGAAGTATTCGGGTCGCGCAACAAATTAATAGAGGTATCCTTTGACACATAATAAAGAACGGCCCGCTCGAACGGGCCGTTTGCTCTCACGACAAAGGTTTTCAGAATCCTGTCTGCAACCGGAACGGCTACTCTTTCGACCCTTCTCCTGCGTCTGTATTATCTTTCATGCCCGAGCATGAGCTGGCTCCTTTACCTGACTTATCTTCCATCCCCGAACAGGAACCCGTTCCCTTTCCCGACTTATCTTCCATTCCTGAACAGGAACCCGTTCCTGAGCCAGCCTCTCCACCCTCGACCTTTTCCGTTTTGCTGCAGCCTCCCGCACCGCAACTTCCGTTAGCTTTCTGGCAACCTGTCAATGTAACACTGGTCACAAGACCGGCAACGCTCAAACCGGCGAGAACTTTTTTCACTGCTGACTTGTCCATAGTTCTGTCCCTCACTTTCAGTGAATCTCCGCCATGCAATCAGCGGGATCCGCTTTTTTTGTTTATCAAGGCTTCATCAAAAGAGGCAAACACACTCATGAATGAATATACATAAACGAGAAACGAACCAAAAAATTCCCGCCTGACCCGCCACAGCCACACCCGGTTCAGAATCTGACGGCGGTCGCTTTTGCTGCCTGTTCTTTAAAACGAACCTTCCAGTCAGCACCGGAAAGCTTTTCAGCAATTGCAACCGCAATATGAAGCGGCTCCACTCCAAGATCCCTGTTTCTTCCAAGCCCCTGAACACACGAAGGGCAGTTGGTCAGTATGACACCCTCCCCTGTCTCCTCTTTTGCATCACGGATTGCATCCCTTTTGCGCTGCAGCATGGAATCGGTAATATCGGGCCTCGAAAGAGCAAGCGTACCGGCCTCGGAACAACAATGATCGACAGGGGTTACAACCCCGAATCCTCCAAGTTCGCTCAGAGTCTCCAAAGCCTTTCCCTCTAAAGAATCATGACATGGGGCATGGTACATGCAACGCCCGTTGCCTTCGAGCTTCAGACCATTTCCAACCGCATAGCTCGTAACATCGACAATGTTTCCTCCGAACAGCTTTCTGGTCTCCATTCCACCCAGAGCCTCCATACAGGTACCACAGGAAACCACACAGGCATCAAAATCCAAATAGGCCAGCATTTCACGAATTTGAGAAAAGATCACCGTGTTGCGGAGCAAAATCTTCGTATGCTGATCGCTTTGTGCGTTTACATAGGCCGGAAAGCCACAACATAAAAAAGGCGGCGGCAGAACAACCCGCACTTCTGACTCCAGAAGCAGATGAATTGCCGCCATGGAGATTGTCGAATGGAGTCTTTCAGATCCGCATCCGGGGAAATAGAAAACCGTTTTACCGCTGTCTGTCTGTTCAAACACCAGGGCCTGATCCGGATCACAGGGAGGGAGCACATCCCTCAACGTTTCTTCCGGCACAGGCGGAACCGATGAACTGACAATCTTGAGAGGGTAAAAGGCAGAAGGGCCTTCCGCAGGCTGAAAAGGTTTGGCAAACCTGTTGCCGGTACGAATCGCAGCACCGCCTACACGCACAACGCTGTTGCGGAACATTTTGTTGACAAACGGCGAACGGCTTTCAAGATATTTCAGCGTCATCTGCGTAACCGCGGAAAAATGCTTGTAGCCGCGTGCCTCGAGAATATCACGCTCAAGAACCGATACCTCACCTGTATCGATATCAACAGGACAGGGCTTCAGACACTTGTGACATATCGTACAATGATCGGCAACATCCTCAAGCCACTGAAGCAGCTCAAACTCGGTGGACCGCTCACGCTGGGCCACGTAGAGAAGCGCCTCTATCAACGAACCGATAGCAAGGTTCTTGTTTCTCGGATGGTAAAACATACCCCTGGCAGGATAATAAACACAACAGTCCGTTTTACACTTGCCGCAGCGGATACAGAAATCAACGTTTTTCGAGAGCTCCTCGATCTTTGCTCTTTTCAGAATATGGGCTTCAAGTTCAAGAAGGTTGAAAGACGGAGTAAAGATGTGATCGAGAACGTCGAAATCATCCAGTTTGCCCGGATTCATGATCCCTTCAGGATCGACCGTTCTCCTGTATTCAGTAAGCTCGGCGACGCGCTCCCTGTCCATATACTTGAGCTTGGTAACACCGATGCCATGTTCACCCGAAACAACACCGCCAAGAGAGACAACCTTCTCCATGACTCTGTCCACCACATGGTGTGCCCTTTTCATCATCGGCTGATCGTTCGACAGAACAGGAATATTCACATGGACATTGCCGTCACCGGCATGCATGTGTGTGGCGATAACAATGCGCCTGTCCCTGACATACTGAAACGAATCGTCAAACGCCGAGACCACATCCGGGTAACCGTGAAAAAGTTCATTGAACTTGCGTCTGAACTCCTGCACTTCAGAGAGGGCACGAAGAACTTTCTCATCAGCCTTGTTCAGTTTTTCCCTTGTCGCTGCACAAAGAGCACCTGCAGGAACCATCTTTGCTGCAAACTGTTCACCAGCCTCCTCTACTACCGCTTCATGCAGCAACGCATGAGCAGCATCGATGAAGCCAAGCTGGGAATAACGCTCTTCTTCTATATTCAGGGCATCGACAAAACGGGCGAACTCCGCAAGTGCATCCAGAGGAATCACAACGTCCTCATTCAGTTTGAACGCATTGGTTCTTCTTGCAATCGCACTGAGCTTTTTCCGGTCTGCCCAGAAACATTTCGCCTCTTCCGCATTACGGGCTGTAAAAAGCAGCGTATTGGGATGTTTCTCGAGGAGCTGTTCAACCTTTTTAACCCCTCCTTTTACCGTACCCGGATCATGACCGGCAATATCGATCAACAGTACGGCTCTCGGCATCTGTGTCCGCGCAGCCTTAACCTTGTAATCAATAGCCTTTATATACTCGTCGTCGAAATGTTCCAGAGCAAGCAGTGCTTCGGAGTCATCCTCAGGAAGCGGAAAAATACGCGACAGTTCAACAATAACCCGGCTGGCTTCATCCATGTCCGGTCCGAAAAACTCGAGACAGAGCGTCGCTGTTTCCTCGTATTCAGGGTACAGCACAAACAATGCCGAAGTAATCACGCCGTCCGTACCCTCTTTCTGCAAACCGGGAACACCGCCCAGAGCCTTGTTGGTAATGTCTTTCCAGAGACCCTTCTTGCGTATATCGGTACCTTTGAGCTGTATCTGTCTGATACGCTCCCCTGCACTATCGAGTACTTCATAGGTAACGATATCGTCAGGCATTATCTTGCGAAGCCTGTGGTCGGTTCTGCGAACTCTCCAGCTTTTTCCGGAGGGCATGGCCATGACCCACTCAAGAAGATTGTCGATGCAGGTTCCCCAGCGAACCGCTTTTTTCCCGCCTGCGTTTTCCGCAATGTTGCCGCCGACGGAACAGGCCCACTCGCTTGTCGGATCGGTAGCGAACACAAGCCCCTGTTCACCGGCATACTCCATGGCTTTTTCAGTAACAACACCTGCCTCAACCTCGATAACCGGAGCGGAAACAGTCTCTCCATTGTCAAGCTGAAACCGATACTGGTGAATCCCGCGTATCCTGTCAAGCTTTTCAGTATTGATGATCACACAATCCGGACGAAGCGGAACCGCACCCCCGGTTAACCCCGTTCCGGCTCCCCGTGGAATAGCTTTCAGACCCAGCCGTCCCGTTACCTTGAGCAGCGGGGCAACCTGACTCTCGTCATCAGGAGTAATAACGGCTACCGGCAGATGCAAACGCCAGTCTGTAGCGTCGGTCGCATGGGCAACCAGCGAAAAAGGATCGAACAGCACATTTTTCGCACCCACAACAGCACCGAACTCCCTTTTCAGCCGCCTTCTGAACTCCGGAACCCTTTCCACCTCGGCCTGGAATTCATCAAACAGCTTTCTCAATGCTGCAACTATCGACAAAACCCGCTGCTCCCCGTTTGCAGAGCTTTCGATGGTATCGAGATCCTTGATCGCCTGTTTTAACAACCGGGTTCTTCGTGCAGGAGAATCAACAAGCTCCTGAAACAGATAAGGATTTCTGCGGTGAATAAGAACTCCGCCGATAATACGCATCAACAACCTCGCCGAACGCCCGGTGACACGGACATCTCTCAGTTCATCGAGCATGCGGGCGCTATCCTTGCCCAGAAGGTACGACAGTAACTGCCTGTCAGTAGCAGATGTATAGTTATATGGTATTTCTCGCACAGATGTTATATCCACAGTATTGGCTTGAAAATTCAGCCAAATATCAGAAAAATAATGCTCATATCCATGCAGGTTCAGCGACAACCTGCACGGAAGTACAAGAGCAAACCGATAAAAACCTTAGAAAATTCACTCCCGGTGGGAAAGTCAAAATTCAAAAGTAAAAAGTCAAAAAAGGAAGGAAAAGAGGGACGTTCCTTACTATTACAACAAGACAAATCAAGACAGACTCCAATTCACTGCCGAAGCTGATATGCATCATGCCGAACATGTACGTACCTGCCTCTCCGCTTTTCAGCAGGAGATGCACATGATTACTCGTTAAACTACTTCCTTCAATCCCCCGAACCATAACATGGCGCAAGGTT